>NZ_MKVC01000042.1:0-1008 GCF_001899125.1 Dysgonomonas sp. 37-18
TTGATAGTCCGTAAGCAGCCGGACATAGGGTCAAAGACAAAAAAGAGAATACAAAGAAGAGTTTGATCCTGGCTCAGGATGAACGCTAGCGACAGGCCTAACACATGCAAGTCGAGGGGCAGCACAAGGGTAGCAATACTCTGGTGGCGACCGGCGCACGGGTGAGTATCGCGTATGCAACCTACCTACCACAGGGGGATAGCCTTCCGAAAGGGAGATTAATACCGCATGAAACAGGGGTCCCGCATGGGGATATTTGTTAAAGATTTATCGGTGGTAGATGGGCATGCGTTCCATTAGCTAGTTGGCGGGGTAACGGCCCACCAAGGCGACGATGGATAGGGGAACTGAGAGGTTTATCCCCCACACTGGGACTGAGACACGGCCCAGACTCCTACGGGAGGCAGCAGTGAGGAATATTGGTCAATGGGCGGGAGCCTGAACCAGCCAAGTCGCGTGGAGGACGACGGTTCTATGGATTGTAAACTCCTTTTGCACTGGGGTAAAACGGGGGACGTGTCCCCCCTTGCAAGTACAGTGCGAATAAGCATCGGCTAACTCCGTGCCAGCAGCCGCGGTAATACGGAGGATGCGAGCGTTATCCGGATTTATTGGGTTTAAAGGGTGCGTAGGCGGCCCCTTAAGTCAGCGGTAAAATTTCTGCGCTCAACGCAGTCTGGCCGTTGAAACTGGGGGGCTTGAGTCTGGATGAAGTGGGCGGAATTTGTAGTGTAGCGGTGAAATGCTTAGATATTACAAGGAACTCCGATTGCGCAGGCAGCTCACTAAGCCATCACTGACGCTGAAGCACGAAAGCGTGGGTATCAAACAGGATTAGATACCCTGGTAGTCCACGCAGTAAACGATGATCACTCGCTGTCTGCGATATACAGTAGGCGGCTTAGCGAAAGCGTTAAGTGATCCACCTGGGGAGTACGCCGGCAACGGTGAAACTCAAAGGAATTGACGGGGGCCCGCACAAGCGGAGGAACATGTGGTTTAATTCGA
>NZ_MKVC01000043.1:0-55649 GCF_001899125.1 Dysgonomonas sp. 37-18
GCGTAAAAGTGGGAGAGTAGGTTACCGCCGTTTTAAACGCAAAGTCCGTATACATCTAATTGTATACGGACTTTTGCTATTGATACAATCCAAGCATAAAAAGGATAATAGGAAGATACAAATACATATCAGACAGCATAAGAAAAGGAGAGCCTATCATAGCTCTCCTTTTTTGTTTACAAAAGATAAAATGATGTATACAATATGTCTTTTTTACAAAATCACATTCAGATTGTTACGGTTTTCGTAAATATAATTGTCCTGAACACTTTTTGCGTAGTTGATAATATCAGATACCGTTAATTTGGTATTAGGATCGTTCAATATATATTGTACATAAAATCCACGAGTATAACCGCGAGGTAATTCTATATATCCTTCCGGTGGCGAGTCTTTAAGTCCTAATTTTTTTATGTCTGTTTTGTCCTTATTGATATACAATTTATATCCTAGCTCTATATCTGTTAATGGCCTGCACCAACGTACATTGAGATAGTGATATGATTCATACTCTTTGCTAGTTATATAATCATGTATGCCTACATACCCAAGAGTATTATTTGTGTTTTGTACAGATAAATATACAGTATAAAATAGATGATAGATATCACCTCTTAGACCATCATCATAGCAGCCGCCATTAGGTCCCAAGCCATTACACCATCTACCATTTCCATTTAGACGGGCTCCTCCGGGCATCATATTGAAACCATATATATTTGTTGATTTTTCGAACCAATAAACTTTATATGGGCTATTATTTCCTTGATAGATATTAAAGGCTAATGGATTCTCTCCATTCATGCTACTTAATGCGAAACGTACATCTCTTTCGTTAAGATTTGTATGAGTAGCATCATGCGATGTATTAAATGGCGACATAGCAAATAATTGCCTGTAATCGGCAGGAAAAGGTAACCTCCAACCTTCAATCTTATTGCCATTCTCGTCAGCCATAAAGCAGTACTTATTCATATATTCTATACTCGGATAGCTGTAATATCTTCCATAGTATTTTTCAAAATTGGTTATATTCGATAATTGATAATATTGGGGATCGATGCGCACACGTTCAAGATATCTATTTAAGATATTTTGAGTGATAGGTACGTCATTTTCGAAGCCATTCCCTTTTTTTATTGTATGAGTAAAATTCCTATCGATCCAGTAATATTCTCCAATACGCACAGCATTATATTCCCCTAAGTTTATAAGCCCTTGATAATTTATGAATTGCAAGGTCTGCTCTTCCGGTATTTCTTTCAATTTAGAATCTATATACGAGAATGTAGCTTCGATACAAGAGTACTTTAGAATAATTTCTATTCGTTTTTGGCTGGCATCATAGTTATCTGGAGAACTTATTTCTTCTATCACATATTTCCCTATAGCTAGATTTGTGATATTCATTGTTCCGGATGTAAGTATATATGTGCCTACAACTTGATTATTAACATTTAGAATCTGATATTGTCCACCACTTATAAGTGATTTATTGTTAATGTTTTTAGCAGATATTGTAAGGCAAGTACCTGTTCCATTTTGGTTCTCATTGCATGCTTTAGATATCAGGGCAATGAAGAGTAGTATACTGGTGTATACAAATAATTTGTTTTTCATTATTCATGTTTTAGCAAGTTTGCTAATTCTATTGAAACTTAAAATATAAATAGAGCATTTATTATCCACATGATGTATACAAACATATTCTTATTGTATACTTAAAACGTCTTTGTGACACAATTGTTTTTTTTGTAATGTTAAAAGAATAGGGGCTAAAGATTTTTTAAGAATTTCAAATTCTCTTTTTATATATAGAAAAATGAATGCACTTATAAAAAATGTATCTTTGCCCGTAGATTTAAATAAAATAATTTAGATATGCCAAGAATATCTATAATAACACCAACATACAATTCTGAAAATACATTACAAGGAACAATTGAAGCCTTGTTAAGACAAACCTTCTCTGACTTTGAATATATCATCATCGATGCGGTATCTAAAGACCAAACTCTGGATAAAATAGAGAGTTATATCCCAGCCTTCGGAAAGAAAGGAGTTACTGTACGCATCGTTAGTGAACCCGACAAAGGTGTTTATGATGCGATGAATAAAGGAATATCTCTTGCTACTGGAAAGTTGATAGGGATAACCAACTCTGATGATTGGTATGAGGATAATACCCTCGAAGTTATGTGGAACAAGTTTTCTGACGGAGTGGTAGATCAGAGCAATTCTATGATATACGGTATAGAGCGCGTGTGGAAAGACGATAAGATTTTTAATGTACAACGCCGTGGAGCTTCGTTTATATCGGAGAGTGTACTGCCTCACTCTACATTTTTTGTATCTAAAGAAGTTTACAATAAATACGGAGCATTTGATCTTTCTATAAAGGTCTTGGCTGATTATGACTTTATTTGTAGATGTGTAAGTAAAGGTGTAAAGCTCGAAGAAGTGGATGTCGTGATTTCTAACTTCAGATTAGGTGGCATATCGTCTTCTTATTTCGATTTTTATTCCGATTATTATATGATACAGCATAAATATGGCTTTATATCAGATAAAAAATACAAGGAATATAAATGCATCCTTAGTTTGAAGAAAATCATAAACAGGTTTATGAAAAAATGGTAGACGCTTGCTAATCAATATCCAACTAAAAAGAGAAAAGGGATTCCCTCTTCTCTTTTTTAGTTTATAATATGCCGTATTAATTACTTTAACTGTGGATCCATCCAACTTAATCTGTTTTTTATCCATGTTTTAAGATAATTGACTTCACCTTGATAACTTCCAGTCACAATAGGGTTAGGCCAGACCTGCATATTAAGTATTGGCCATTTCTGAAAATTATAATATTGAGATACATTTATTTTTCCAGCCATGTTATCAATAAACGTATTTATATTTGCGTCACTTAATTCATTTCCGCGTAATTCGTTCCATCTGTCTTTTACCATATTTTCAAATTCGGGATGAGAGAAAAATTGTTGATACCAAGGAGCTCTTGTACGTGCGTGCCATTCTGATATCATATCACAGTTGTCATAATTTACATTCCCAAAAGCAATATCATAATCCCATACCGGTCCGAAATATAGCTTATCGTCGCCTCTGTTTTTATAGACGAATGTACTTAGGCGTAGGTTGCCATCAACGTTTTTCGATAATTCGTTTAGTAATAAATAATCAATGAATGATTGCATATCCAAATACTTCGGTAATTCTTCTACAGGGTTTACATCATCTTTTCCGTATATGATGTTTTCTATATTTTGGATATAGCTTGATATATATTCTTTTTGATCAGCGGGTATGTCTTCCGGCGTGTTTACACAGAATGTCATTTTTGCTTCTAGTGTTTCAAACCATACAGGTTCTCCTTTTCGCTCATCTATTTCGAGCAGATATCCTCCTGTAATATCTGTATCTGTTGCTTTCAATTCGGGGATATTAACCCTGTTTTTGTCTACGCGTATATGTTCTCCAAGCATGTAATTTCCAATATATTCTCCATTAAGCAAAACATCCACATACTGCATGCGTGGAGTCCAAGCAAATCCCATACGACGGCTGATTTCGAACGCTAGCTCGTTTCGCATCAATGTCTTATCCGAGTAATTGGCAAGCAACACCCAATGTTTGTTTTTAGGCATGCCCAATACTTGCGCCGATTCTTTTAGTTTCAGTTTGTAAGGTTTCTTTTCCATTCCCCACGTACTGTTTCCACGACCTTTTATTTCGGTGTCAGCTTCCATTAGCTTCTCTTTTATAACCCCTTTATTATCCCTTGATTCTATCTTTATGGTTGCGTCCATATAGTCATCCTTCGATATAATTGGTGTGCCGTTTTTAGTATTGATAGTCAGTAGCGGGAAATAGTACCCTTCGAGAGGTGCCGGCGGAGCAGCTTCTTGTTGTATACTTACTTTTTGTATTTTTGTTTTGGTTTTTATAAGTAACTGTGTTGTAAGCGTAACCTCTTGTGTATTTTCTTTGGCTTCTACAGTGATCGTTACATCTCCCTTTCCCGACATGGGGCTCACAGTACACCATAAGGGAATATTCTTGTCAATTTCCCACTTGGTATTTGATTTGATCGTAATGCTTTGTTTTTCAGTTGAAACTTTAAAAAATAATTGACTTTTTGATAGACTGAGTGTCTCTTCTATTTCATTGTCTTTATCAGAGCAACTTGTTATAGAAAAGAGGATGCTTAAAATAAAAAATAGAAATGCGAATTGTTTTTTCATCGTATTCGGTTAAATTTATTTATTGGACATATCGAAGAATACAAAGAAAACAAAAGCAATCAGAATTTTATTGGCTTTTGCATGTTTTTATATAAATAAAATTGTTAATTTTTTCATTCTTTTCTTTATTTATAAGCAAGCAAAACGATGGCTTCTATTCTTGCTTATGTGGATAAAAATCTGTATATTTGTTAGATTTTTCAAACGCAAAACCTCAGGCGATTATTCGCCTATTTAATAGCAAAATATAAATATGACTGAGAACCAAAAAATTGCAAGCGAATCTTATTCCGCACAAAATATTCAAGTGCTGGAAGGCCTTGAAGCTGTAAGGAAAAGACCCGCGATGTATATCGGTGATATAAGCGAAAAAGGATTACACCATCTTGTGTATGAAGTTGTAGACAACTCTATTGACGAGGCATTGGCCGGATATTGTGATGATATCAAAGTCACTATACACGAGGATAATTCGATAACAGTACAAGACAATGGTCGTGGTATCCCGGTGGATATAATGGCTAAAGAGAAAAAATCGGCTCTAGAGGTCGTTCTTACAGTCTTGCATGCCGGAGGTAAATTCGACAAAGGAACTTACAAAGTTTCAGGAGGTCTTCACGGTGTAGGGGTGTCGTGTGTCAACGCATTGTCTACATACCTAAAAGCTGAAGTACACAAACAAGGGAATGTATATGTACAGGAATATTCTTGTGGAAAACCCTTGACTGGTGTAGAAAAAATAGGAACTACAGATCATACAGGTACAATTATAACTTTCAAGCCGGATGATTCTATATTTGTAGTAACAGAGTACAAATATGATACATTGGCGTCACGTCTTCGCGAACTGGCTTTTCTTAATGCCGGAGTTCGTTTATCGTTGGTCGATCATCGTCAGGTAAAACAAGATGGAACATTCAAGACAGATACTTTCTTCTCTGAAAAAGGGCTGGAAGAATTTGTACGATATATAGATGCGTCGAAAGAAGCATTAATAGAAGATGTAATACACATTGTTACCGAAAAGCAAGGAGTACCGGTAGAAGTGGCGATGACATATAATACATCTTATAATGAGAACGTATATTCGTATGTAAATAATATACACACCATAGAAGGTGGTACACACCTTACGGGATTTCGCCGTGGGTTGTCTCGTACGCTGAAGAAGTATGCTGATGACTCGAAGATGCTTGAGAAAGTGAAGGTGGAAATTAATGGTGATGACTTCCGTGAAGGACTTACTGCTGTTGTTTCTATCAAAGTTGCTGAGCCTCAGTTTGAAGGACAGACAAAGACTAAGCTTGGTAACAATGAGGTTATTGGAGCTGTTGATCAGGCTGTTGGAGAGGCTTTGGGTATTTATCTTGAAGAGCATCCGAAAGAAGCAAAAATCATTGTAGAAAAAGTTATTCTTGCAGCAACGGCACGTGCTGCGGCTCGTAAAGCCCGTGAGTTGGTACAACGTAAATCTCCGCTTACAGGTGGTGGTTTGCCGGGAAAACTGGCTGACTGTTCGAGTAAAGATGCTTCGATATGTGAGATTTTCCTTGTCGAAGGAGACTCTGCGGGTGGTACAGCAAAACAAGGTCGTGACCGTGGGTTCCAAGCAATTCTTCCTCTTAGGGGTAAGATTCTGAATGTGGAGAAAGCTATGCCTCACAAAGTTCTCGAAAGTGATGAGATAAAAAATATATATACAGCACTGGGCGTAACGATAGGAACGGACGAAGACTCTAAAGAGTTGAACCTCCAAAAGCTTCGTTATCAAAAAGTGGTGATCATGACCGATGCCGATGTGGACGGAAGCCACATTGCAACGCTGATTCTTACTTTCTTCTTTCGCCATATGAAAGCACTGTTGGAGAAAGGGTATATCTATATTGCAACGCCTCCGCTTTATCTTTGCCGCAAGGGTAAAAATGAAGAGTATTGCTGGGACGATCGCCAACGCCGTGCATTTATCGAGAAATATGCGGATGGTGACGAAAATGCTATTCACACACAGCGATATAAAGGTCTTGGAGAAATGAATGCCGAGCAGCTTTGGGATACTACAATGAATCCTGAGCACCGTACATTGCGTCAGGTGACGATCGAAAATGCTGCTGAAGCCGATCATGTTTTCTCTATGCTGATGGGTGAAGATGTAGCTCCACGCCGTGAGTTTATCGAAGAAAATGCAACTTATGCTAAGATTGATGCATAAGTAGGATATTACAAAATAGAAAAAGCCGTAATTTGATTCAAATTACGGCTTTTTTGTGTATAATTACTTCGTCCTTTCGAATCTTCGTTCTTTCGGATTTGCAATCCGAAAATATTTATTGTAGGATTTAAAATCCTTTGATACAAAAGCTTTCGGATTGCAAATCCGAAAAGACGATAGGACTAAATATCGTTTCCCTTGCAGAGTTTAAGAGCTCTGTTATTAGTAAATAAGACAATCTCATTTAGGGTATTGTCATAAGTAGTCACCTTATTTTTTTTATTGATTTATATCGAAAAATGAAGCGAAAATTATTTTTGTAACTATCTTTGAATTATAATCTTATCTGATATACTGAATGCTTGTATATAAAAAAATAAGGATTTATTATTTTTCGGGAACAGGGAATGCAAAAAGGATTTCCTATTGGATTCGAGAATTTGCTGCCGAGAAGAATATAATATGCAATTTAGAGAATATAGATACAGCAAGACACAACAGTATTGACATAGACCCTGACACTTTGGTAATTATTATTTCACCAATACATGGATTCAACTATCCCCCAATAACCCTCGACTTTATTCGCCGATTTCCAAAAGGCTTTAACGATATTATATTGATGAATACAAGAGCCGGACTAAAGATTGGTAAAACAGTAACACCGGGTTTGACCGGAATCGCATTTTTTGTATCAACAATAATGCTAAAAATGAAAGGGTATAAGATTAAAGGACAAATACCTTTCGATATGCCGTCTAATTGGATGTCGATCCATCCCGCATTGAGTGAGAACGCTGTGGCATTTTTGCATGAAGCTAATTTTTATAAAGTAAAGAAATATTGTGACAGAATATTTGAAGGAAATTCTGTTTTTGTATCATACAGGGATATTGTTCAAGATATACTGATATCCCCTATATCTTTAGGATATTATATTGCAGGGCGTTTTGCCTTTGCAAAATCATTCTATGCTTCAACTGCTTGTGATGGATGCCAGCTGTGTGTGAAACAATGTCCTGTGAAAGCAATTAAAATTTTAAACAAGCGTCCTTTTTGGCTCTTGAAGTGTGAGAGCTGTATGCGATGTATGTCTCTTTGTCCTAAAAGAGCAATAGAAAGTGCTCACGGACTCTTTGTTATTATAAGTATATTCTATTCTACACTTGCAACTTATCTGTTAAACAAATTATCTTCCGATTTTTTGCATTATCCTTTTGTCGAAAAAGTCTTTTCTTTTATCGTCTTTTTTATTCTTCTCATTGTTTTCTATCGGATTCAACATCTTTTTCTTTTGAATAAATACACCGGACGGCTAATTTCATTTTTCTCTCTTACTCATTATAAATTCTGGGGAAGATACAGATCTATTGCTGATGCTATATGGAGGCAAAAGAAAAATTGAAAAGATATCCATCTAAAACATATTTATCACTTTCCTAAATAATTATCTATTATAAACAACTTATTATAATAGATATGGCAAAGTACACAGAAAAACTAGTAGAGAAGATTGTTACACTGATAGAAGCAGACACTTATTCTATCTCGGAGATATGCAGCATATTAAAAATCAGCAGAAAGTCTTTTTATGAATGGAAAGATACAAAGCCCGAATTCAGAGAAGCAATAGAAAAAGCGATAGACCGTCGTGATGATAAACTACTGATGCTGGCTCGCAAGTCACTAAAAAGGAAACTGGAAGGTTATACCCTTACAGAGACAAAGACGATATACGTTCCCGATAAAAATAACCCGGATGAGTTGGTGCTAAAATCGCAGATCGTAAAACAAAAAGAATATGCCCCTGATACCCATGCGATAAAACTTACACTTTCTCGTCAAGATAGTAAAGCCAATAAAGAAGAGGAGAACTCCCAGTCTGCTTTAACCATTATTGTTCGTGATCCGAAAACAGCAGAGAATCTAAATCTGTTGCGTGAGAATTTAAGGAAAGGAAACACCCCCAAAAAAGATAAGGATTTACATCCGCAAAAAGACGGTATATCCTCCAAGCCACAAAATATAGCAGATTGTTCTACAGTAGAGAGTGATGAAGCAAGTAATGAAAACACGGAAGTTGAGCTTAAACCGAAATTCGTTAAGGTTGAGAGTAGTGGCGAAGTCTTACCTCCCGGATATCTTTACAGAAGGTGACAATATATAAACAGTATGATATGTGTTACTTTTGTCACTTTTTGGAGTTAGACGCCTTGCTTGTTTTAGTGTAGTGAGGGTACTAATCGAAAAAACTCTTAAATGAAACCTCTACCTCACAACAAATCTCTATATTTGTAGATTGTATTCTGTAAAATAAACTAGTATAAGATGGCAATTAAGAACATATACATTACATGCATGTCTTTGATTTTTATAGCATGCTCTTGTGGTAAAACAACTCAAAATGCGAATACGATGGCTGACTCGTATCAGAAAGTATCGCCGGACTTCAACGCCGATAGCGCATACGCTTATGTAGACAGACAAGTTGCATTCGGATACCGTGTTCCGAACACTAAAGAACACGTTGCTTGCGGCGATTATCTGGTAGCTGAAATGAAGCGTTTCGGAGCACAAGTGCAGGAGCAGAAGATGGTTGTAACGGCATACGATGGCACAAAGCTTAATGCCCGCAATATAATAGCCTCTTATGGCTTAGATAAGAAAAACAGGGTGCTACTTTTTGCCCATTGGGACACACGTCCGTACTCAGATCAGGATCCTGATCCGGCTAATCTTAAGAAACCGCTGCTGGGTGCTAATGACGGCGCCAGTGGAGTAGGAGTATTGATGGAGGTAGCAAGAGTACTTCAGTCGAAAGCTCCTCAGGTGGGAGTAGACATCATCTTTTTTGATGCAGAAGATTATGGCATTCCTGCTTTTGCGGAGAAATCTTTGATTAAAGGAGAAACATGGTGTTTAGGCTCTCAGTACTGGGCAAATAATCCGCATGTGCCAAACTATAAAGCTAAATTCGGGATATTATTGGATATGGTTGGAGCAGAAGGTGCAACCTTTTATAGAGAAGCAATATCCAAAGAATATGCAGAAGATATACTTGAAAAAGTATGGAGAACAGCCGGACTGCTTAGTTATGGCAAGTTCTTTATTGGTAAAGATGTGGGTGGAGTAACAGACGATCATGTTCCTGTAAATCAGATTCGCAAGATACCGAGTATCGATATTATCGATTATCGTCAGGATATGGATCATGGGTTCTTCCATTCATGGCATACGCAAAAAGATGATATGCGCAATATCAGTAAAGAAACATTGAAGGCCGTAGGACAAACAGTGCTGGAGGTTGTATATAAGGAAAAATAAACAGAGGGAATAAATGGCTACAATAAACGAAGTTCAAGACGAGATTATAGAAGAATTTTCGATGTTTGACGATTGGATGGATCGTTACGCATTATTGATAGAATTGGGAAATTCATTGGATAAATTAGACGATAAGAATAAGACAGAAGACAATCTTATTGTTGGTTGCCAAAGCCGTGTATGGTTGCAGGCAGATTACATCGACGGTAAAATAGTGCTTAAAGCGGAGAGCGATGCCGTAATCGTAAAAGGCATTATCGCTCTACTGATAAAGGTGTTGTCGAACCGTACGCCGGATGAAATTATAAATACCGATCTTTACTTTATAGAGAAGATTGGGTTGAAAGAAAACCTTTCGCCTACACGCTCCAACGGGCTTGTGTCTATGATAAAGCAAATCCGTTTTTATGCGATGGCATATAAGGCGAAGGAAATCGGTGAGGTAGGAGCTTAACGCTTGGGGGTAATCAAAAAGCCCTGTAAACGATCATACGTCCGTTTGTTTCTATCCTAAACTCATCGCTTGTAGACTCGTTCAGGGTGGCTTGCCACCAGTTGGTAAAAGTCCGCTTTTCGATAGCATACAAAAGATTGTGCGATGTTACAATGCTCTGATCTATGCAGAACAAAGAGACTTGCTGTCCTTTATAGCTTTCGAAAAGAGAGGTGGAGCCTATTCCGTTAAATACACCGTAGTTGGTAATCATTTCCACGTCGGCATCATTCATATACTCGCATAGCAGGCTTATATTGGCAATGGTATGATCTTCCCGTTTGCCTGTTGCGCCGAGTATCGTCAACTCTTTTCTTCCTTGTTTCAAGCAGAATCGTACGGCTTTTGTAAGGTCGTTGGTCTCCTGTTCGGGTATTCTATGTATAATATCTGCAAACCGTATTTGGTTCTCTTCCGAGAGCGAATCACAATCGCCAACTATTGCGTCGGGTAATCTGCTTGTGTTTGCCAGATTATTGGTTGCTCCGTCGCAACATACAAGGTACTTGCAGTTGTTGAGTATCGATAAAGCTAAAGGATTGGAAGGGAAATTGCCATTTGCCAGTATGGCAGTATCTGTCCGGCGGTTTATATCGGGGAGATTGTATTTTTTCATTCTGAAATTATCATATAATAAGAGGAGGTAAAATTAGTAAATAGTTTAGTATTAAGTTTTATTGATGTGAAGAAAGTAAAATAAAAGCTGATCTGTTTTATAGGGAAGATTAATCATAGTAAAGAACGAGGTTAATTTTTTATAGTAAATTATTTAAACATCGAGAATAAAATCACGACCTTTGCAACTTGTAATTTTTTTGACGAAAAAATCAATAAAAATGATAGAAATAAATAAAGTACCGTCACCTTGCTTTGTGATGGAAGAAGAATTGCTTAGAAACAATCTCAGTCTTATCAAATCGGTAAAAGATAGGGCAGGAGTGAATATTATATTAGCTTTCAAGGCGTTTGCAATGTGGAAATCGTTCCCTATTATAAGAGAATACATACCATGTTCTACAGCAAGTTCTGTGTATGAAGCGCAATTGGCGTATGAAGAAATGGGAAGCTTGGCTCATACTTTTTCTCCTGCATATACACCCGAAAATTTTCCTCTTTTCATGCGTTATAGCAGTCATATTACGTTCAACTCTTTATCGCAGTTCGATCGGTTTTATCCTGAAACGTTGAAGCATTCTCATAAAGTATCTTGCGGTTTACGTATCAATCCCGAATATTCTACAGTAGAGACTGATTTATATAATCCGGCTACTCCGGGTTCACGTCTCGGTATCTCTTTGGATCAGTTGGGGGACAGGTTACCCGAAGGTGTAGAAGGACTGCATTTTCATACATTGTGCGAATCGTCGTCATATGACTTAGAGAAAACACTGGAAGTGATTGAGCAGAAGTTTGGGCATTTATTGTCGCAGGTGAAGTGGTTTAATATGGGAGGCGGACACCTTATGACTCGAAAAGATTATGACGTGGAACATCTCATCGGCTTACTTAAATCTTTTAAATCGAAGTATCCCAATCTTGAGATTATCATGGAGCCGGGGAGTGCTTTTGCTTGGCAAACAGGAGTTCTAGTTTCTACAGTGGTAGATATTGTAGAGAACAGGGGTATTAAGACAGCAATACTCGATGTGTCTTTTGCATGCCATATGCCCGATTGTTTGGAAATGCCTTACAAACCGCATATCAGAGGTGCATATCACGAACCGGTAGAAGGACTGCCAACTTATCGTATGGGAGGAAGTAGTTGCCTGAGTGGTGATTTTGTTGGAGAATGGTCTTTTGATGAACCTCTTCTTATAGGTGATAAGATTATATTCGAAGATATGATTCATTATACAATCGTGAAGACTACTATGTTTAATGGTATATCTCATCCGGCTATTGCTCTTTGGAATAAGTCTGACCAGTTGGAAATTTACAGGGAATTTAGTTACGAGGATTATAAAACTCGTATGAGCTAGAATGTTAAATATTAGATCATAAACAATATAGGTTTAAGGATGGCGTTTCATAGATAGAACTAACTTATTTAAGGAAATTGCCTATGAAAAAAAACTATACTCATAAGCTGTGCAAAAGTGTTGATAATGAAGGGGAGGTTGTCGCACCTGCCAAAAGTACGCTGGACTTTCTGAAACAGTTTGCACGAACATATTATGCTGAGAAATCTTTGCCAAGATCACTAAATGAGTTTTGTGTGAATTGATAAATATCTCAGAAAAAAATAAAGGGTATAGACATTTGATGTTTGTACCTTTTTTCTTTTTGTCACTTGTGCTCTTTTTCGTATTTTTGCTTTGAAGGATGATAACATCAAATTTATAACTTATAATTCAATAGTATGCACCATAAAATAGCTCCGTCATTATTGTCAGCTGATTTTCTTAATTTGCAAGCCGATATAGAAATGGTAAACAATAGTGAAGCCGATTGGTTTCATTGTGATGTAATGGACGGAACATTTGTTCCCAATATCTCGTTCGGTTTTCCGATAATTAAGCAGATCAGTAAAATGGCAAAGAAACCATTGGATGTACATCTGATGATTGTAAACCCCGATCAGTATATTCCTGTTGTAAAGGATGCGGGTGCTTATCTGATGAATGTGCATTACGAGGCTTGTGTACACTTGCATCGAACTATTGCTGCAATACACGATGCGGGGATGAAAGCTGCCGTTACTTTAAATCCTCATACTCCTGTTAGTTTACTCGAAGATATACTTCAGGATTTGGATATGGTATTGCTTATGTCTGTTAATCCGGGCTTTGGTGGTCAGAAGTTTATAGAGCGCACACTCGATAAAGTGTCTTGTCTTAAAGATATGATTGTAAGACGAGGGTTACATACTCTTATCGAAGTAGATGGTGGTGTAAATTTGGAAACGGGAAAACGCTTGGTTGATGCCGGAGCAGATGTTCTGGTTGCCGGGAATGCTGTATTTGCAGATGCCAACCCGACAGAAATGATTCATAAACTGAAAAGTCTGTAATAGACTTGATGTAGTATTTTAACAGGTGCTGTGGAATGAGAAATCCATTGTCGAAAATACCATTCCTTTTCCTCTTGCTCTCGCTGATTGTAGGTATTCTGTTTCAGTACTATTTTAAGAACGAATATATAAGCATAGTCTTTTTCCTGTCAGGAACTATGGCTATGCTTTTGTCATACTTTGTGCCAAAAGATCGGCGATTTTCTTTACGCTGGCTCTTTGGTTTGGGCGTAGTTTTAGCAACTGTCGGAATAGGAGCTTTCTCTACAGCGCATCGTCAGCACTTATCTGAATATACTTTTTCGGGGACAAGAAACCTTTATAGAGGTATTGTAACAGACTCTCCTCAAGAAAAAGCTAAGACTGTCGCATATCGGGTGTTTTTACCCGATGAAGATAAGCAGGTAGTCTGTTATTTTCAAAGAGACTCGTTGATCTCCGAACGATTGAATCCGGGGGATGAGTTCCTTTTTTATGGTGAGGTTCAGCCCTTCCGAAATATGGGAAATCCGGATGATTTTGATTATGTCAGGTATATGTACAATCAGAACTTTATAGGTTCTGTTTATGTCTCATCAGATGCTTATAGAAGGACAAGAGAAGTCTCATCTAACCTTAAGTATCAAGCTTTACGTTGCAGGCGAGCTATTCTCGATTTCTATAAGGCTTTGGATCTGAAAGAGACAGAGTATGCTGTTCTGTCGGCGTTGACTCTTGGCTATCAGAACGAATTGAGTGATAATCTGAAACAAGGATTCAGGACGACGGGAACCGTACATGTTTTATCCGTGAGCGGGTTACATGTTGGTATTATTTATGTAATGATGACTTTCCTGCTCAGCTTTGTTCATCGAAATTCAAAGTACTATTGGATAAAGCCAGTCCTTATAATTCTTTTATTGTGGGGGTATGCTTTTATTACGGGTTTGCCTCCTTCGGTAGTTAGGGCAAGCGCAATGTTAAGTGTGTTCTGTGTATCGGAAATAGTTAGGCGAAAAAGCTTTTCTATTCACGCCTTGTTCATCGCTACATTCTTTATGCTTTTAGTCAACCCTTTCTCTTTGTTTGATATTGGGCTGCAATTAAGTTTCATGTCCGTACTCTCTATTTTATATCTTCACCCAAAGATGTCGGGTCTGATTAAGATAAAGAATAAGTATATAAGATATATCTGGCAGATGTTTGCTCTTTCAGTTGTTGCGCAGTTGGCTACGTTTCCTATTTGCCTTTACTATTTCGGAACGTTCCCTACATATTTCTTTATTGCCAATCTGATTATAGTCCCTGTCGTTTCTTTGATTATGTATGCTGCGGGAGGAATTGTCTTTGCAAAGGTGTTGAGTTTTGTATTCTCTGATTTTAGTTATTACTTATACTATCTTCCGGTGAAACTTTTACAGGTATTAATTAGTTTTATGACCTACGCAATTCATTTATTTGAACAATTACCCTTTGCTCTTTTGCAAAATGTAAAAGTTTCCTTTGTCGACTTGTTGTTGATCTTTACGATGATAATCGGGATATTGGTTTTCCTTATATATAAGAAATCGAAGGCTTTAATTGTAGGCTTAACCGCCATATTGGCATTGCTTACGAGTCATATTCACAGCAAGGTAGTTGATAATACAGAAGTGATAACTGTTTATAATAGAAGTCAGGCTTCAGAGATAAAATGGAGTAAGTCTGGGGTTCAAACAGATATCCTGCCGGGTGATACCACTAGTGACTATATATACATTGGTTATCAAACAAACAATATGCTGATTTTGTCTTCTGATAACTGGAAAGAGAAGGTTACAGAGGAAAGATTTAAGGTTAACAATTTAGTGCTTACTCACAGTAACAGTTTCTCTTTATATTCTTTAACTCAGCTCTTTTGGATAGAAAATGTAGTTTTAGATGCTTCATTATCAAGATATACTAGGCACCGACTAGCTAAAGAATGTCAAAAACTAAATATTCCTTATCATGATGTAACTCAAAGTGGTGCATTTAGTTTGATTTTTTAGTACTTTTGTTGTTTGTATTTTAATTAGAATAAGGAGTTCTTGTAAATGATATCGAAAATAATAGCTAGTCAGAAGATAACAGCGGTAGAAGAGCTACTCGATCAATATGACAAAATTGTAATAGTTACCCATGTCTCTCCTGATGGAGATGCTATTGGATCTTCTCTTGGTTTGTACCATTATTTGAATGACTTGGGTAATGATGTAAATATTATAGTTCCTAATTCATTTCCTGATTTTTTGAAATGGATACCCGGAGCGAAGGATATTTTTGATTATGAAAAATATCCTGAATATGCTCAAAAGCTTATAGCAGAGGCTGAGCTTATCTTTTGTCTCGACTTTAATGTGCCAAAGCGGTCACATCATTTGGCTCCATTTATTGAGGCTGCTAAGGGAAAGAAAGTCTTGATAGATCATCACCCTGATCCAACAGAGTTCTGTGATGTGATGATTTCATACCCTGAAATATCATCTACTAGCGAACTCGTGTTTCGTTTGATTTGCCGTATGGGCGATTTTGAAGTGATGAGTTATAATACTGCTACTGCTATTTATACCGGTATGATGACCGATACAGGAGCATTTACTTACAACTCCAATAATATTGAAATATATTATATCATAGGAGAATTACTGAAAAAAGGAATAAATAAAGATCAGATATATTCGAATGTATATCACAACTATACCGAAGATCGTTATCGTATGTTAGGATATACATTAAGTGAGAAAATGAAGGTTTATCCTGGATATAACTCAGCTCTCATTTGGCTGACGAATGAGGAGCAAAGTCGATATAATGTAAAAAAGGGTGATACTGAGGGTTTTGCAAATTTGCCGTTGAATATAAAAGGAATTATTTTTTCAGTTTTTATTCGTGAAGACAATGATTTTATAAAAATTTCGTTTCGTTCACAAGGAGACTTTCCTAGCAATCAATTTGCTTCTAAATGTTTTAACGGTGGTGGTCACCTGAATGCAGCAGGAGGAGAGTTTTACGGAACAATGGATGAGGCTATCGCAATATTTGAAAATGCCTTGCCTGAATTTGGTGACTTATTGAAAAAGAATAATATACTTACTAAATAACATAAATATAAATGAAAAAAATCATTGGTGTTATATTTGCTTTTATCGGATTTGCTATCATATTTGTTGCATGTGGAAGCGAGACTTATGCCGATAAGTTAAAGAAAGAAGAGAAAACAATCAATCGCTTTATCGATACATCAGGTATAAAGGTGATTAATAAATATCCCGAAACCAGAGTTTTTAAAGATAAAGAATATTTCAAAGACCCTAATACAGGTATTTACATTCATGTGATTGATTCGGGAACAAAAGACAAGATCAAATTAGGCGACTATGTGACCATGCGATTTTATGATACAAAAATGCTGCAAACAAATCCCGACACTTTAATTACAAATGATATTCAAGGGGTTACTGAATTTGCATATATGTACATGGATTACGGAAATACCAGTTCGTACTTATTTAGTAACACCAACTATATCTATAGCTTGTCTAGTGAATATTATATGTATTATTTCCTTTCACCGGGATGTGCTTTACCTCTAAGTTATAATCTGGGAAATCAGGCACAGGTAAGCTTAATTGTTCCTTTTTCAAATGGATCTTATTATCAGCAATCAGGATCGTACGAGCCGATATATTATGGACGTCTGAAATATACAATTGTACCTGATGCAAAATAAGTCTTAGACAGTTACTACATTAATATAATAAAAATGACCTTAATTAAATCTATTTCAGGAATTAGAGGAACCATTGGCGGTAGAGTCGGCGATGGATTGAACCCTTTAGATACTGTGAAATTTGTATCAGCCTATGCAACTTTCATTAGAGAAAGTAAGAATAATGATTCGAACAAAATAGTTGTTGGACGCGATGCCCGTATGTCAGGTAAGATGATGGAACAGATTGTTACCGGAACTCTTATGGGGATGGGTTTTGATGTCGTAAATATTGGTTTGGCCACAACACCTACTACCGAGCTGGCCGTAACAATGGAAAAAGCATGTGGTGGAATTATACTCACAGCCAGCCATAACCCAAAACAATGGAATGCATTGAAGCTTCTGAATGAAAAAGGAGAATTCTTAAATGCAAAAGAAGGAGAAGAAGTCCTTCGTATAGCTGAGGCCGAAGATTTTGATTATGCACATATAGATCATGTTGGTACGCTTACAGAAAGAGACTATACAGATAAACATATACAGGCGGTTTTAGATTTAAAGCTTGTAGACGTAGATGCCATTAAAGCCGCAGATTTTGAAGTAGCTATCGATTGTGTAAACTCTGTGGGAGGAATTGTGCTACCTAAACTATTAAAAGCTTTGGGAGTAAATAGAGTCAATGAACTTTACTGCACACCGAATGGTGATTTCCCGCATAATCCTGAGCCTCTGCCAGAGCATCTTAAAGATATATTTACAATGGTAAAGACCACACCTTCTGATGTGGGCTTTGTTGTAGATCCGGATGTAGACCGTTTAGCTATTGTATGCGAGAACGGAGAGTTTTTTGGAGAAGAATACACACTGGTTGCTGTTGCAGACTATGTGTTGAAACATACTCCGGGAAATACAGTATCCAATCTGAGTTCTAGCCGTGCTTTGCGTGATGTAACCCGTAAATACGGTTGTGAATATAATGCTTCTGCAGTAGGAGAGGTGAATGTAACTACGCTGATGAAGGCTACCAATGCCGTGATTGGAGGAGAAGGAAATGGTGGTGTAATCTATCCTGCAAGCCACTATGGACGTGACTCTTTGGTAGGTATTGCATTGTTCCTTTCTCATTTGGCACATGAGAAGAAAAAAGTAAGTGAAATACGTGCATCATATCCCGAATATTTTATTGCAAAACAGAAGGTACAGCTAACGCCAAGTATCGATGTAGATGCTATACTGAAAGCTGTTAAAGAAAAATATGTTCAATATGATGTAACAGATATAGATGGTGTGAAAATAGATTTTCCAGACAAATGGGTGCACCTTCGCAAGTCGAATACCGAACCTATTATCCGGGTGTATTCTGAAGCTCATTCGATGAAAGAGGCAGAGGATATCGGAGCTGAGGTAATGGCTGTTATAATGCAACTTGCAAAATAAAAATAGAATAAATAAAGAATAGCAGTTTTGTAAAAAGCTGCTATTTTTTTACCTTTATATTTAGGAATAAAAAATTATCATATATAAAGGATTAATATAGATATGAAAGAATTAACATTCAAAGGCTTTACTCCAAATACTTTTCAGTTTCTCAAAGACCTGAAAGAGAACAACTATAAAGAATGGTTTGATGAGAATAAACATGTATATGAGCAAGAGCTGTTGAATCCATTAAAGGCATTGGTTACAGCTTTGTCTCCTGCAATGCATAATATCGATCAGTCTTTTGAATTGCGCCCCCACCGATGCCTATCGAGGATATATAGAGATACACGTTTTTCGAAGAATAAAGATCCCTATAAAGATTTTATGTGGATGGCTTTTCAGATCCCCGTAACAAACGATATATGGAAAGATTATCCGGGATACTTTATGGAGATATCGGCTACCGGATATACGCTTGGCTTAGGGCTGTTTCAGCCAAAGAAAAAAGTAATGGATGCTTTCCGAGACGAGGTTACTTATGATGCTGAGGAGTTTCAGCGAGTAACTCAAGCTTCTGTATTAGATCGGGGATATGTAATAAATGGCGAGGAATATAAGCGACCTATACCTAATGATCTACCCGAGTATTTCCAACCATGGATACAACGCAAAGGGATATGGGTAAGTAAGACTCAACCTGTAGGAGAGGAATTGTTTTCTCCTGATTTTGCCAATTTGATAAAAGACGATTTTCATGCTATGGAATGGTTATACAACTTTATGAAGGAAGCCACTCAGATATAGTCTGATTAATAAGAAATTATAGTTATAAATCTAACAAATATAAATCAATATCAATGAATAAAATTAGAGCAGCTATTGTAGGTTACGGAAATATTGGACAGTATGTATTGGATGCAATTATTGCTTCACCCGATTTTGAGGTAGCCGGTATTGTCCGTCGTGATCCATCAAATGTGCCTGATGAACTAAAAAAGTATCAGGTCGTAAAATCAATAAAAGAACTAAATGACGTGAATGTGGCTGTGCTTTGCACTCCCACTCGCAGCGTTGAAGAATATGCTAAAGAGTGCCTGGCATTGGGTATCAATACGGTAGATAGTTATGATATACACGGTGGTATTGTAAATTTACGCCGTGAGCTGGATGCTGTGGCCAAAGCGAATAATACGGTATCTATCATATCCGCAGGATGGGACCCCGGTACAGATTCTATGATCCGTTCCATGTTTGAGTTTATGGCACCCAAAGGCGTAACATATACTAATTTCGGTCCGGGTATGAGTATGGGACATACTGTTGCCGTAAAAGCTATTAAGGGAGTAAAGGCAGCATTGTCGATGACTATTCCACTGGGTACTAGTATTCATCGTCGTATGGTATATATTGAGGTCGAAGAAGGTTATAACTTTTCTGATGTAGCGGCAGCAATAAAAAGTGATGACTATTTTGCACATGATGAAACACATGTGATGCAGGTTGAAAATGTAGACAACTTGAAAGATATGGGACATGGAGTGAATATGGTTCGTAAAGGTGTATCGGGTTCAACACAGAATCAGCTCTTAGACTTTAATATGAAGATCAACAATCCTGCTTTAACAGCTCAGGTACTAGTTGCTTCGGCAAGAGCTACAATGAAACAAGCGCCGGGAGCTTATACAATGATAGAGGTTCCTGTTATCGACTATATATATGGAGATAAAGAGGCTTTAATAAAAAAACTGGTGTAATAATTATATCAAAAAAATCTGCCTCAAAAGTAAGGACTTCGTTTATTTTATATAAACATAAGTGTTGCTTCTGAGGCAGATTATCAAAAATCATTAGACTTATATTCAAAACAGAAATATGATAACCTTTCCCAATGCAAAAATAAATTTAGGGTTGAATATAGTATCAAAGAGACCTGATGGATATCACAACCTTGAAACAGTTTTTTATCCTTTAGCGATAAAAGATGCTCTTGAAGTCATTGTAAAAGATGGGCAAGGGAAGGATACTTTTTTCGAATCAGGAATTAAGGTTGATGCATCACCCGGAACAAATTTGGTGATGAGGGCATTGTCCTTAATGCGAAAACATTATGATTTTCCATTTGTGGAAGTTCATTTATTAAAGAAAATACCGTTTGGTGCAGGCTTAGGGGGAGGGTCTGCTGATGCATCGTTTATGCTTAAGCTGTTGAATCAAACTTTTCAGTTGAATGCGTCTGATGAGGAACTAATTAGATTGGCTGTCCAGCTTGGAGCCGACTGCCCCTTTTTTATATATAATCATCCCGTATTTGCCACAGGAATAGGTGAGGTTTTCGAAAAGATTGAATTGTCTCTTAAAAACTATTATTTTGTACTGATAAAGCCTGAGATACATGTCCCTACAAAAGATGCTTTCGCTTTGATTTCACCAAAACAACCAAAACAGTCTCTGAAGGAAATCGTAAAATTACCTGTTGCAGAATGGCGAGGTTTGATGGAGAATGATTTTGAGGAAAGTGTGTTTGCTAAATATCCGGCTATAGGCGATATAAAGAATAGTTTGTACCGACAGGGTGCGTTGTATGCTTCAATGTCGGGTTCAGGTTCATCCGTTTATGGTATTTTCACTGAACAAGTTAAGAACTTGGAATCTGTTTATAAGGACTGTTTTTGTCAACAAGGAAAATTCGAATACTAAAAACAGGAAGCGCTGTGATGCTCAAAAATTGGTGCTTTAAGATAAATTATAGATAAGCACTGTTTTTCGGACTTTTACTTCCAGAAATAAAATTGTACCTTTGATAGCTATTTTTTTAATGAAATATTACAAAACTAGCGATAAATGAAGAGAGTATTATTATTCACTATTCCAGTTGTTTGTGTCTGTGTTTTAGCCTTTGTGTTATTGTCGAATAATAGCCATAGCGAAACAGAGTCTAAAGCTCCTTATGTCTTATCCATGACGAAATCTATAGACATTCCCGAGAAGGTTGATTTTGCGGGGGAGGAGATAAAGCTTGACCGATACGATCTTCATGAGAGGTTCGATAGAGAGATAAACGGATTTACATACTTACATTCGACGACGTTATTACTTATAAAAAGAGCGAATCGATATTTTCCTATTATTGAGCCGATTTTAAAAGAAAATGGAATTCCTGAAGATTTTAAATATCTGGCGGTAATAGAAAGTAGTTTAGACCATAGAGCAGTATCTTCAGCCGGCGCTGCCGGACTATGGCAGTTTATGCCAAAAACCGCACCCGGATATGGATTGGAGGTTTCTTCTGAAGTGGATGAAAGATATTCGATAGAAAAATCAACTCGGGCTGCATGTAAATATCTGAAGGAAGCTTACAATAAATATGGCAGTTGGACAAGCGTGGCAATGTCATACAATGCCGGACAGGGGCGTATCAGCGGAGAGCTGGATAAACAACAGGTTGACGAAAGTCTTGACCTGTGGCTCGTTTCTGAGACTTCACGCTATTATTTTCGAATGTTGGCTATAAAGTTGCTATTTGAAAATCCTTCTAAATATGGATTTATCCTCACAGAAAAAGATCTGTACAAACCGATTGAATTTACAAAAGTTGAAGTAACAGAATCGATTCCCGATCTGGCATCTTTTGCAAAAGAAAAAGGGTTGACATATGCACAATTGAAAGATTTTAATAGCTGGCTGAGAGATCGTAAATTAACAATTTCGGCTAAAAGCCAAAGTTCATATACAATTCTTATTCCTACACAGGAATCATTATACTACAAGAAAGGTAGTAAGGTAAGAGTCCATGATAAAGCATGGATTTCGCATGACTAATTAAAATATGCATAATTAGACAAGGAGCGTTTGGAAATTTGATGGAGACAACTATACCCGAAGAAAAAGACGTCATAAATGTATATGGCGCACGTGTTCATAATCTTAAAAATATTGATGTAGAAATTCCACGAGATTCACTTGTTGTGATTACAGGACTCAGTGGAAGTGGCAAATCATCATTAGCATTCGATACTATTTTTGCAGAAGGCCAAAGGCGTTATATAGAAACGTTTTCGGCTTATGCGCGTAACTTCTTGGGGGGTATGGAGAGACCTGATGTAGATAAAATTACAGGTCTGAGTCCGGTAATATCTATAGAACAGAAAACAACAAATCGTAACCCACGATCGACAGTAGGAACAACTACCGAAATATACGACTTTCTTCGCCTATTATATGCTCGTGCGGGAGAAGCCTATTCTTATCTTACCGGAGAGAAAATGGTTAAATATACCGAAGACCAAATCTTAGAGCTTATCCTTGAACGTTATATTGGGAAGAAAGTATATTTGCTTGCCCCTGTTGTTCGTAACAGAAAAGGTCACTACAAGGAGTTGTTTGAGCAAATAAATAAAAAAGGTTATCTGACAGTACGTGTGGATGGTGCAATTCGTGAAATTATACCCGGTATGCGTCTTGATAGATACAAGATGCATAGTGTAGAAATCCTGATTGATAAGTTGGTTGTTTCCAATAAATTTGCTGATAATCTCAAAACAAGCTTGCGCACAGCAATGAAGCAAGGCGATGGGCTGATTATGATACAGGACGTAGATACAGGGGAGGTAAGGCATTTTAGTCGCCAATTGATGTGTCCGTCTACAGGGTTATCTTATAGTGATCCAGCTCCGCATTCATTCTCATTTAACTCGCCACATGGAGCTTGTCCTCGTTGCAAGGGGCTGGGAGTAGTGAATAAAATAGATATGGAAAAGATTGTGCCGAAACCACAATTGAGTATCTATGCCGGAGGTATAGCCCCATTAGGAAAATATAAAAACTCATTATTTTTCTGGCAGATAGAGGCTATCTGTGAGAAGCATGGTGTTACTATTAAGACACCAATCAAAGATGTTCCTGAAGAAGCAATAGATGAAATCATGTTTGGAACAGAAGAGCGTTTGCAAATTAAGAACGAATCTTTAGGTAGTTCTAATTATGTAGTCGCTTTTGAGGGTGTTGCCAAATATATTGAAATGCAGCAGGATAGTGATTCTTCTGCTTCGGCACAAAAGTGGGCAGAACAGTTTATCAAAACAGATGTTTGTCCCGACTGTAATGGGCAACGATTGAGTAAAGAAGCTCTTCATTACAAAATAAATGATAAGAATATTGCCGATCTTGCCGAGATGGATATTCAGCATCTCTTCGAATGGATACAAGATATGGATGTGCATATTTCAGAAAGGCAAAAGCTGATTGCAGGGGAAATAAAAAAGGAGATCGTTTCCCGCTTGTCTTTTTTATTAGATGTCGGTCTTAATTATTTATCTCTAAATCGTCCATCCGTATCTCTTTCGGGAGGTGAAAGTCAACGTATACGCTTGGCTACACAGATCGGTTCTCAGCTTGTAAATGTGCTTTATATACTCGACGAGCCTAGTATAGGGCTCCATCAGAGAGATAATACAAGGCTGATAGATTCGTTGAAAAAATTGCGAGATACAGGCAACTCTGTTATTGTAGTAGAACACGATAAAGACATAATGCTGGAAGCTGACTATATTGTAGATATGGGGCCTTATGCCGGTAGGCGAGGAGGGAAGGTTGTTTTTGCAGGTACTCCCGACGATATGCTCAAAACCAATACAATGACAGCTAATTATCTGAATGGTAAGCTTGAAATTGAGATACCTAAGAATAGACGCAAAGGCAATGGAAAGAAGATAACACTGAAAGGTGCAACCGGACATAACCTTAAGGGAGTGGATGTTTCATTTCCCTTAAATACATTTATTTGTGTTACGGGTGTTTCGGGGAGTGGAAAATCGAGTCTTGTAAATGGAACATTACTACCTATTCTGAGTCAACACTTGTATCGTTCTTTGGCTGATCCGTTACCTTATAAGATGCTTGAGGGAATAGATCTTGTAGATAAGGTGATAAGTGTAGATCAATCGCCTATAGGACGTACACCACGTTCGAATCCTGCAACCTATACGGGCGTTTTTTCAGATATAAGAAATTTATTCGTCAATCTTCCAGAATCCAAAATAAGAGGCTATAAAGCCGGACGTTTCTCTTTTAATGTAAAAGGTGGTCGTTGTGAGGTTTGTGGAGGTAACGGCTATAAAACGATTGCAATGAATTTCTTGCCGGATGTATATGTGCAATGTGAAGAATGTCATGGTAAGCGTTATAATAGAGAAACGCTAGAGGTGCGATTCAAGGGGAAATCAATAGCAGACGTTTTGGATATGACCATCAATATGGCTGTAGAGTTCTTTGAGAATGTTCCTAATATACTACATAAGATTAAAGTATTGCAAGAAGTGGGACTTGGGTATCTAAAACTTGGACAACCTTCAACCACATTGTCCGGTGGGGAATCTCAACGTGTGAAACTTGCAACTGAGCTAGCCCGTACAGATACAGGGAATACCATCTATATATTGGATGAACCTACTACCGGCCTGCATTTTGAGGATATACGAGTTTTACTCGGAGTACTTAATAAGCTTGTTGACAGAGGAAATACAATAATCGTTATAGAGCATAATCAAGATATAATAAAAAGTGCAGATTACATCATCGATATGGGACCTGATGGTGGAATTGGAGGTGGAACTGTGGTTGCTTATGGGAAACCTGAAGATATTGTAAAAAAGGGTAATAGCTTTACTTCTGAATACTTGAGAAAGGAAATAAGCAAGTAAAATCTCAAAATAGGATTAATTTTGAAAAAAAATAGATATTATCTATTGTTAATGTGTAAAATTTACTATCTTTGCTGAGCAAATAGAGATAATATTCGTTTTTGAGATAAATACAATCGAGTCAGGTGAAATTACCGCTTCAATAATGAAGGATCGCTTTGTTATTTACAATCAAAAATACAATATAAAGAAACACAGAGTTGGTTCCTGAAATACATTTGAACCAAGTAATCAGGCTGCAATCAACTCTATTGTGTAGTTTTGTAAAGTTTGTGTTAAGGTTGGGAAGTCTGCGAAGGTGATTTCGCGGACTTTCTTTTGCGCAGAACCAATCTACAGCATAATCCTAGTTCTTATAGAAAAGATTATATCTATATTTATTTATCTGAATTGTGAAGGTAAGTTGTTGGCCAATACTTATTTATTGGTCTATTTTGCTTTTTACAATCTTAATGCTTGTTTCTACCTCTTTTCTTAGATCAGAATCATCGTTATCATTTAATATTTCTATTACAGTTTGGTAATCTTGTAGAGCCTTATTGTATTCTTCCATTTCATAGTAAGTATTTCCTCTATTATAATAAGCTATTGCTGAATTTTCAAGCTTTAAGGCTTTATTATAGTCAAGTATGGCTTTGTCGTAATATTCAAGTTTTTCGTATACTAACCCGCGATTGTTGTAGGCACTGGCATAATCGGGCTGTAAGTCTATCGTTTTATCCAGATCTTGTAAGGCTTTATCGTATAGTCCCATATTGCTGTATATTGAGCCTCGGTTGTAGTATGACATTGCGTCTTTGGGATCGAGGTCTATAATATCGGAGCATACATTCAATGTTCGCATTTCATCTCCCATCTGATAATATGCTGTCGCAAGGTGTACATATGTTTTTAGTAACACCTTGTTTCGCCATTCGGTATCTTTTTTATATTTTTCATCATTATTTATTCGTTCGATGAGGGTATTTAGCATGTCTACCTTTTGTTCAGGAGTGTCTACCTTTTTTAATGCAAAATATAGGTCATTATTAAATTTAACTAAGCTCTTTTCTCCTTTCTTTTTCCGACGTGCTATCAAGAAAAACATTAAGGCAAATGATAATAACATAATCCCAAACATTGCCATAATGCCAATTATGCCTATATTTACAAACCAAGACGAGTTACACGAGGTAAACAATAAAGACAACGATGATATATATATAATCCTCATTTTAAATAAAATAAAGTGTTGATACAGTTTTAAGCGGCTTCTTTTGCAAATTTAGATAAAAAGATCAATTATAGAAACTTTCAGCCAAAAGCTATTGAGCTTTTTGGTCTTGAATATATAAAATTAGTAGATTTGTATCGTTAACCTTTCTTAATTCAGTATGTCTCTAAAACTACATGCGCGTATAGATCAACAGATGGACGATTCAGACTTATTCTTTTTGATACAGAAAAGCAATAAGGAGGCTTTTACTATCGTATATAATAGATATCATAAACAATTGTATCTATTAGCATATACATATCTGAAAGATAGAGATCTGTCGGAGGATGCCATTCAGCATGTTTTTTCTAAATTATGGGAGTTTCGTAAGGATATTAAGATTAAAGTCAGCCTAAAGAATTTTCTTTATACCATTACAAAGAACTATATACTAAACCAGATCAGAGATAATAATACTGCTATAAAAAAGAATTATGAGATAGCTTTATCTGTAGAATCTTATGAGGATAACCTATTGGATATTATTGAGCAAAAAGAATTAATGATGCTTTTCAGAAAAGCATTGGAAATGTTGCCTCTACAGAAAAGACAAGTTTGTTTATTAAAAATGGAAGGTGATTTATCGAATCAAGAAATTGCGGATAAAATGCAAATTTCTATCCATACGGTAAAGACTCACTATGCGCAGTCAATTAAACTTTTAAGAGCTCATTTAGGAAAAATGTTAATAAGTATTTTATTTATCATTCTTTCATAGGCTATATGTGTCAATAATATATGAAAATACTAACATACTATATTATAATTCGTATTAAAAATGGAAAGACCATCTGAAGAAACGATCAGAAAAGTTGTTGATGGTATTGCAACACTCGAGGAAACTGCAACGGTAGTAGAATGGTTTGCTACCGAGGAAGGACAAATGTATCTGTCTCATGAGATGGATATGCGTTCTTTTAATGCAAAAGAAGGCTATGAAGAGCTTTTTGTTGATCATGAAATTCCATCAGATAAAATGTTTAATGAAATACTTGCTAGGGAAAGGCGACGAAAATTGCGTCGTACAATGTACCGAGCTGCTGCTATTGTCATACCATTTATTTTGTTGATCGGATTGGGATGGCAGGTTAATAAAAAAGTAGATCTTTTTGGTAAAACAGAGTATGTTGATGTATATGTACCTAAAGGTGAGCGGTTACAGGTTATGTTTCAGGATGGTACAAAAGCGTATTTGAATTCGGATACTCATTTGCGTTACCCTAAAAAATTTAGTTTGTTTGACAGAAAAGTTTTTTTGAGCGGAGAAGCCTATTTTACAGTAGATAAAAACCCC
The DNA here is from genome assembly GCF_001899125.1 of Dysgonomonas sp. 37-18. Taxonomy (NCBI): domain Bacteria; kingdom Pseudomonadati; phylum Bacteroidota; class Bacteroidia; order Bacteroidales; family Dysgonomonadaceae; genus Dysgonomonas; species Dysgonomonas sp. 37-18. The sequence goes on from NZ_MKVC01000043.1 coordinate 27,677, forward strand.
GACAGACCTTTTATTGTACAAATAGATGATGATATGGTAAAGGTTTATGGTACAGAGTTTAATGTCAAGGCATATTCTACCAGTAACCTAATATATTTAGCTTTGGATAATGGTAATATAAGCCTTATCCCTTTTACAAAAGGACAATACTATATAAAGCCGGGAGAAAAACTTGCTTATGATAGAAAAACAGGCGAATGTAGAATTACGAAAAATGAGGATACAGGCTTTGTTTCGTTATGGAAAAAAGATATTCTCGCATTTAAAGATACACCTCTAAAAGATGTTATTGCAGATCTCGAACGTTGGTATAATGTTTCTTTTACAGTAGAAGACAGGCGAGCTTATATTTACTCATATACCATTGTTTCGGAGAATGTATCATTAGAAAAAATTTTAAAAGACTTAGAAAAGATCTCTCCTGTAAAATTTACTCTTGATGGGAATACGGTGATTGTCAGTATGTAATAGCCCTATTAAAATAAAATTATAAAAAAATACACTTCCTAGTCATACTTTTTTTATCCTTGTGGGTCTATTATGTAAAGGACCTATTTTTTAACCTTAAAAAATGTAAACTATGAAACGTGTAATTTTAGCTTTTCTGGTTATGTTTCTGTGTACGACGATAACAGTGTCTGCACAAAAGGTAACTATGAATCTTCAGCAGGCGAAGCTGGAAAAAGTTTTATCAACAATTGTCGAACAGACAGGTTATACTTTTGCATATAGCCAGCCTGTAGTCAATACAGATAGAATTGTAAGCATTGAGGTAACAAACACAGACTTGCCTCAAGTGTTGCAGAAAGTTTTTTCTGGAACAAACATCTCTTACGAAATAAGAGATAAGAAAATCCTCCTTTCTGAAAAGAAAGACGTTAATCAGGATCCCAAGACAACACAACAAACTCAAAAAATTACAGTAAAAGGAATTGCCCTAGATGAGGCCGGAGAACCTTTGATTGGTGCCAGTGTGTCAGAAAAAGGCACAACAAATGGAACGATGACAGGGGTAGATGGCGATTATAGCTTGACGGTTCCGGCAAATGCTACATTAGTTGTCACTTTTGTAGGATATCTCTCTCAGGAGATTCCATTGAATGGTCAGAAGACAGTCGATTTCACTCTTAAAGAAGACTCAAAGATGCTTGATGAAGTTGTTGTAACAGCATTGGGTATTAAGCGTGATAAGAAATCACTCGGATATGCTATGCAGGAAGTAAAGGGTGATCAATTAACAGAAACACGTGATGCTAACGTTGCAAATGCTTTAGCCGGAAAAGTAGCCGGGTTGCAGATAAAACAGTCAGGAACAGGTGTTACTGGGTCTAGCCGTATTGTTCTACGTGGAGGAAACTCTATTGCTGGTAATAATCAGCCATTGGTTGTTGTTGACGGTGTTCCTATTGATAGCTCAACTGGTGGTACTGACGACTTTTGGGGCAATCATAGTGTAGATAAAGGTTCTAGTATGGCAGATATCTCACCTGACGATATCGAATCGATTTCGGTACTAAAAGGTCCTGCGGCAGCAGCTCTTTATGGGTCACGTGCGGGTAATGGTGTTATAATGATAACTACTAAAACAGGGAAAAATCAAAAAGGAATTGGTATTTCATATAATTCAAACTTGACATTCGAAAGACCAATGCAACTTCCTAAATATCAAAATACATACGGACAAGGAGAAAATGGAAAATATGTTCAGAACTCGGTAGGAAGTTGGGGGGCTAAAATGGATGGTTCGCAAATCACCGATTTAGCCGGAAATCCAACAACTTATTCTTCCGGAGATAACGACTTGATGGATTTTCTTCGAACTGGAACAACTTGGACTAATAGTCTAGATTTAAGTAGTAGTAGCGACAAAAACTCTATACGTGTTGGAGTTATGAATCTTAGAAATAAAGGCGTTGTTCCAAATAGTTCTTTCAATAAAACATCGGCAACACTTCGTGCTACAGCAGACTTAACAGACAAATTGTCTTTTGATGCTAAAATAACATATTATACTCAGAAGACAGAAAACCGTATAAAACTGGCTGGAGACCCGGACAATATTTTCCGTAATTATTTATTAATGCCACGTTCAGTACATTTTAGTGACTTGAATCGTTACCCTGATTATAAATTCCCAGAGAATACAAAGAATCCGGCTAATGGCGCAGATCTTTCAGGTAAGCCTGTTTCTTGGACAGATCAATATAGCGGGCTGATACGAAATCCTTATTGGGCTGCTTATAAAGATACCAACTCAGATAGAAGGGATCGTGTTCTTGGATTTGGATCCTTGAAATATGAGTTTACTGACTGGCTTAATATACAAGCTCGTTATGGAATTGACTACTTCTCTACTCAATATGAAATGAGAGATGCAACAGGGCTTCCTTATTGGTTTGCTCAAGGACAATACATTATGAACAAAGAAACATCTTATGAGGCAAATGCAGATGTATTATTGACTTTCAACAAGCAGTTGTCAGAAAAAGTAGGATTGTTAGCTACCGCCGGAGGTAACTTGATGTATAGACGCGCGGATGGTATTTATGGAGAAACAGGCCCAATGATTATTCCTGATTTTCATACATTGGCTAATGCCGGCAAGTCTTCAGCGAGAAGTGCCTTAACTAAAAAAGCTATCAACTCCTTGTATGCTACAGCTTCATTGTCTTATGATAATACTCTATACTTGGATGTAACTGCTCGTAACGACTGGTCTTCTGCTTTAAGTGCTGACAACCGTTCTTATTTCTATCCTTCGGTAGGTACCAGCTGGCTCTTTACCGAATCATTGAATAAATGGAATATCAAGCCAAGTTTCCTTGACTTTGGTAAATTACGCCTTTCATGGGCAGAGGTAGGGAATGATACTGATCCATATCGATTACTAGATTATTTGACATTAGGAACAACATATGTATATAATCCTGAAACAGATCAGGTAGAAACGATATTGAATGGTAAGAAATCGAATATCTTAAATAATCCTGACTTGAAAAATGAAACAATTACTTCATGGGAAGCAGGTTTAGAGTTAAGAGCATTCAATAACCGTTTGGGATTAGACTTTGCTTATTATACTAAAGATGCTACAGATCAGATATTAAAAATGAATGTACCGGCATCAACAGGATATTCTTTTAAATATGTAAATGCCGGCAAGCTGAGAAACAATGGCGTGGAAATTTTACTAACAGGTACACCTGTGAAAACTAAGGATTTCTCATGGGATATTACATTAAACTACTCTAAAAATAAAAGTAAAATTATAGAGTTAGCTGATGGTATTGAAACACAAGAATTGCAAGACCCTTCTTTGGGAAGCTTAGGTATAAAGATTGTAGCTGCAGCCGGGGGCACTTATGGTGATATTTATGGAAAGGCATATGCCCGAAATGATAAAGGTGAGCTTATTATAAATGAAAACGGGTTGCCTACATTTGGTTCTGATTTTGTAAAATTAGGAAATTATAATCCCGATTGGATGGGGGGGATCTCTAATGCATTCCACTTTAGAAATTTTGATTTCTCATTCCAGATCGATGGACGCTTTGGTGGAGATGTATTTATGGGATCAATTCAATCAGGAACCGGTGCAGGAACTCTGAAAATGACAGAAAGTGGACGTGATAAAATGGTTGTTGCCGGAGTGACTGCTTCAGGCCAGGCAAACGCAATTGAGACCACTGCTGAGAAATATTGGGCACAATTGGCTACTGGTACAGAACCATGGATATATGATGCTACAAATATACGTTTGAGAGAAATGAGTCTTGGATATTCGTTCCCTAGAAAGATGTTATCAAAAACTCCATTCCAAAAGATTAAGCTTAGTTTGGTAGGAAGGAATCTATGGATGATTTACAGTAAAACTAAAGGTTTTGATCCAGAATCCGGATATAGCACAAGTAATGCACAGGGTATCGAATTTGGCTCTATGCCAACAATGAGCAGCTATGGATTTAACCTTAATGTAACATTCTAAATCTTAAAAATTACAGACAAATGAAAACAAAAAAGATAATATTTGCATGCCTGTTGGGGATAGGGTTACTGGGAACAGCATGTACCAATTTTGATTCAATCAATGAGAATCCGAATGATGCTACTGAGAATATGTATGACTTTGACAAAGGTAACCTGGGTAAAGCTTTACGTAACGGAGGGGTATTCTATGATGCAGATGTACAGCAGCGTATCAAGGCACTAGGGATGGATGTTTTTGCTCAATATGTTGGCGGAAATAGTACAGCCAGAGTCTGGACTCCTAACGATGGTTGGCTATCTCTTTATTGGAATAATTACTATACAGACTGGTTTGCTTCATTGAATATCGTAATTGCTAATGCTCAGAAATACGAAGGACGTCAAAATTCACTCGCTTTAGGTCGTATCTGGCGTGTGTATATGCAATCACAATTTACCGATTTTTATGGACCGGCTCCTTTCCCTAAATCACCGGAAGATACAAACCCTGATTATGAGTCTTTAGATAAACAGTATGAATTCTTCTTTAAGGAACTTGATGAATCTGTAAAATTATTTGATTCATCTAAAGATTTCCTCACAGTAGAAGATCAGATATATTATGGAAATATAGCTAAATGGAAACGTTTTGCAAATACATTACGGTTACGCCTCGCTATAAAAATGTCAGAGATTAATCCCGAATTATGTAAGACTCAAGCTCAAGCTGCATACAATGCGGATGGAGGTATTATGATTTCGGGCGATGATGCCGCTCTTCCCGGAGTAAGTGGAGTTTGGGGACAGCAATATGTTTATTATATGTATCAGGTTGGTTGGTCGGATCGTCAGGTGATGATGAAAACTATGGAGAAAATATTAACAGGCATTGGAGGCATGGCTTATGCCGGAACTGCTGCTATACATCCAGAGAAAGTAGATCCTAGAGGTGAACGTTATTTTGATCCTAGTCCTGAAACAAACACTTGGGCGGGACTAAAAGCCGGAATACAAACAGAACCGGCTGGTGAGCGAAATAGAGTATCAGCAATGAGTCGTACATGGATTATTCCGAATGATAATCGCAAGACAGATTTATTCCTATACTCAGAGGCTTGTTTCCTTATGGCTGAAGCTGTAGAAAGAGGTTTTGTAACAGGTGCAGGAAGTGCTAAAGATTGGTATGAGAAAGGAGTGAAGGCTTCTTTTGCAAAATGGAGCTTATCAGATAGCCAGGCTGTTGATTATTTAGCTTCTAATGACAAAAATCTTTTTGGTACTTCTGCAAATTATGACGATGCTTCAGGAAATGGTAATACAAAATTGGAAAAAATAATCACTCAGAAGTATATATCGCATTATATAGATTTGTCGAGAGAATCATGGAATGATAAGCGTCGTCTCAACTTACCGGCAATGGATATTCCAGAATATAGAGATCCGGGTGCAGGAACATATCCAAACGATGGAAATATCAAAAACCCATCAAACTTTATATCTCGAATGGTTTATCCACAAAGCGAGGCTCTGAATAATAAATCTAAATATGAAGCCGGAGTTGCTCAGCTTACAGGTGGAGATAAAACCTCTTCTCCTATATGGTGGGCTACCAAGAAAAGTAACTATTGTACATCTAATTGATAAACTTTAGTTCTTTATAACTAAAGCGGGAGAACAGACTCGTATTCTCCCGCTTTTCTAAATTCTATAGTATATTGGAGAAAACTCAATCTTTAGGAGTAGATTGATTCATTCATTTAGCCCTGTATCTTTCTCCATATTTACAATTTTCTGTATATTTTCATCTACTAAGAAAAACAGATAAATTACTCAAGTCAAATGCCATGATTTACAAAAAACTATTATCAGTATTTATATTACTATGTCTTCTTTTTTCGGCAAACTCTTGCCGTGAACAAGAGGAGAATATACATCAAAAAATTAATCTAGCTACTAACTGGTATATTCAATCGTCTGATAGCATAGAAGGTAAAGGAGACTTTGTATCTAGTTCTCAACAGTCGATAGAGAATTGGTATAGAGCAACAGTTCCATCTACGGTGATGGGTGTTCTTACTGCAAATGGAGTTTTTCCTGATATTTTTGTAGGAGCAAATATTAAAGATATAGATAAAACCCAGTTTGATAAAGCGTTCTGGTATCGTAATGAATTTGCATTGCCTGAGTTGAATAATAATCAGCATGTATCTCTTTGTTTCGATGGAATATCATATTATGCAAATATTTGGCTGAATGGAGAATTAATAGCCTCAAAAGATTCTATATATGGAACATACCGTCATTTCTCTTTTGATGTAACTCCACATGTAAAATCAGATAATAATGTTTTAGCTGTAGAAGTTTTTAGAGCCCGCCCCGGAGATCCTAATACAGGATTTGCCGATTGGAATCCTCGCCCGGCTGACGAAAGTATGGGAATATACAGGGATGTATATTTATCTATAACAGGCAATGTAAGATTGAATAATACATATGTGAAACCTGAGGTAAATACTGAAACGTTAGAGGAAGCGTGGCTTACAATAGAAACTGAAGTTGAAAATCTTACAGATCAGGAAATTTCAGGAGATTTGGTTGGAGAAATAGATTCGAAAGAATTTTCTTATTCGCTTACTTTGGCTCCTTACGAAAAGAAAAAAGTAAAGATAACATCGGTTGAGGCGGCAATGTTACACGTCAAAAATCCTCGGCTTTGGTGGTGCAATAATATGGGTAGCCCCGAACTTTACAATCTGGACTTAAAATTTAAAACAGATAATACTGTATCAGACAGAGAAGATATAACCTTTGGTATACGTCAAATAGAATCTTATCTGACAAAAGAAGGATATAGAGGTTTTAAACTAAACGGAAAGAACGTTTTGCTAAAAGCAGCCGGATGGACAGATGATATATTCCTGCGCGATACTCCTGAGAGCAACGAAATACAGGTGCAGTATGTCAAAGATATGAATATGAACATGATTCGCTTCGAAAGTTTTTGGGGTACAAGCTCTAATATATATGATTTGTGTGATAAATACGGAATAATGGCTGTTGTAGGTTGGAGTTGCCAATGGGAGTGGGAGGCATATTATGGAAAACCATGTGATGAAATGTATGGTTGCATACTCACTGATAAAGAAATCGACCTTATAGCTGAATCCTTCGCCACACAAGTACTATGGTTGCGCAATCATCCGAGTATTATATCTTGGATGCCGGGAAGCGATATGCTTCCGATACCAAAATTGGAAGAAAAATATTTGGCATTCTTGAAAGAATCAGATAACAGAATCTATGTAGGTGCAGCAAAAGAAAGAACAAGCGAACTGTCGGGTAAAACAGGAACTAAAATGGCCGGACCTTATGAATATGTGGGACCAAACTATTGGTATATTGATACTCTTTATGGTGGTTCATTTGGCTACAATACCGAAACAGGAATAGGAGCACAACTTCCCGTTTTAGAATCGATTAAAAAATTTATACCCGAAGATAAATTGTGGCCGTTAAATGATACTTGGAATTTCCATTGTACGACCTCTACAGCTGCAATGAACTCGTTGAAAGAACTCACAACTGTCATAAATAATAAATACGGACAGGCTAAAAATCTGGAAGATTATCTGATGAAGGCTAATCTTGTCAATTACGATGGCACTCGAGCTATGTTTGAAGCATTTAGAGTAAATATAGGCAAAACCACAGGTATTGTTCAATGGATGCTAAACTCAGCATGGCCATCTTTGTATTGGCAAATGTACGATTATTACAAAGTGCCTACGGCTGCTTATTATTCTGTGAAGAAAGCGAATCTACCGCTTCAGCTAATCTATAATTATGGAAATAATAGTATATATGCCGTTAATGAACAGCTAAAAGATATAAGCGGTTACAAGGCTATTGTACAGGTGTTTGATATAAACTCTACCGTTAAAGAGAAAAAAGAAATACCATTAGATATCAGAACAAATACATCTGTCAATATTTTACAACTAGGATCTCTAAAAGAAAATATATTTCTTGCTTTAGAAATATTGAATCAGCAAGGTGAGGTGGTCGCTGATAATTTCTATTGCCTATATTCTAAGCCAGATGAATATTTGTGGGATAAAACCGACTGGGTGCATACTCCTGCTAAAAGTTATGCGGATTTCAAGAGTTTATCTACTTTAAAAACAGTTAAGTTAGATATTCAGACAAACAAAAAGGCAGAGCAGGATAATATAATTTATACTGTAGAGATAAAAAACCCATCAGATAAAATAGCATTTATGGTAAATCTGAAATTAAAGGATAACAGAGGAGAGATGATTACCCCTGCTTTCTGGTCCGACAATTATATAAGTATATTACCCGGACAAAAGAAAATCCTGGAATGTAAGGTAAATAAAGGTACTATTAGTAACAATAATATAAAGTTGGATATTAAAGGGTGGAACAGCCCGTTGTTGGAGGTTAATATTTAAGGCGCAATTGAATGTAAATTGAAAAACCACTATTATTTGAGAGAACCCTAAAAGTTGACAACTTTTAGGGTTTATTTATATACATGGGTCTCTGATACATTAGACAAATTGATATATAGATTGTAAGAAATGATATTTTTACCATTATTCATACTCAAATGTGCCTCAATCTAAATGTTTTGCTTTTAATTTGTACTTATAATCTTTGCCTTATTCTTTTTTGATATTACATGAAAAATTCAATTCATCTGAAATATTTAATAGTGAATGAAAGCGACCAGCTTTGGGGCTTGACAATTAATTCTGTGGGATATCAGTCTATTACGCCTCAGACGGTATATCCTCCAAGAAATCATCCTACACGCTACTTGTTCTCAACAGAAAGGGGGCGTATTCTGGATGAATATCAGTTATTATATATAACAAAAGGGAGTGGAAAATTTATTTCTAATAGCATCGAAACAAAAAGATTCCAATCGGTAAAGGACGGAACTATATTTTTACTGTTTCCCGGAGAGTGGCATAATTATATGCCGGACAAAAACATCGGTTGGGATGAATATTGGATTGGTTTTAACGGAATAAATATTGATAATAGGGTTGCCAATGGATTTTTCAATCAAAAGAAACCAATTTTTCAGGTCGGGTTAAACGATCAGATAGTAGCTTTATACAAACAGGCAATTGAAATAGCAGCAGAACAAAAATCAGGGTTTCAACAAATGTTGGCCGGAATAGTCAACCACTTGTTAGGGTTGGCATATTCTTTAGATAAGAATTATTCCTATGAAGGTTCCGAAGTTATTAATCATGTAAACAAAGCAAAAATACTGATTCTTGAAAATTTCAGAGATATAAAACCGAAAGATATTGCAAACGAATTGAATATGAGCTATTCCAGTTTTCGTAAGGTTTTTAAAGAATACACCGGATTTGCACCTTTGCAATATATTCAGGAACTAAAAATACAAAAGTCGAAAGAGCTATTGACCAATACCGCTATTCCTGTGAAAGAAATTGCTTATCTGATGGGATTTGAAAATCAAGAGTATTTTTTTACTGCATTCAAAAAGAAAACAAATATTACTCCCTTAGAGCATAGAAGATTTACTCAGGGAGTGTGGGAAGATAAAACGAATAATGGGTTTTAGCCTTCGACCTGTCATAATAATCCTTGTATCATTTCTTTATCCCTTAAAATAGAATCCATCCAGATTTTTCTTTTTCATATTGTTATGTAAGAAAGTCCGGATGGATTCATTATTAGTCTTATAGCTGTATCAAATCTGTATATTAAAAGGTTCTATCAGACCTTTTATTTGTTCTTTGGTTAATCCCTCAGGTGTGTATCCGCAAGTTTTGGCAAATGCATATATCTGTGCCGATTTCGAAAGTGTGTCGATCAAATCGAACGTATCTGTTAGATTCTCACCTACGGCGAATACTCCATGCTTTTCCCAAATTACAATATCATGTTTGTCGAGTACAGGAAGTGTTAGTTGTGCTATAGCTGTAGTTCCGGGCACTTCGTAAGGCACAAGACCTATCCCTCGAGGTACAACGATAAACGTTTCAGGGTGCATTCCCCACAATAGATCGTTCAAAGCCTCGCTGCTTTTCAGCTCAGGAATATGGGACAATGCAATAAGATCTGTTGGATGAGTATGTAATACCAGCCTGTTCTTTGACCCTTTTTTCTTGAATGAAGATAAAATAGAAAAATGTGACGCTAACTCAGATGTTGGCTTTACGTTTTCTACTGCGATAACATCATAAGAGTTGCCATCTTTTGAAACTCTCACGATAGAGCCATTTTTTAATGGGTCTTTTGCCACATCTCGCATTCGTTTTCCTGTTCCTGTTACGTAGAAAAAGTCACCGGACAATTCTATCATATTCTTAGGAAGCTGAAAACTAGACAAAGGCGGTATGTCTTTGTTTTCATCTCCGACAATATCAGTTATATTTATTGAAATATTTCCTGCATTGCGTTCTGCCCATCCTTTTTGCCACAGATAACCCGCAATTTCGGCTACTTCATCAAGCTGTTCTTTCAGCTTATCGTTAATGTTAAAAATCATTTTCTATTATTTAAAGTTGTGGATAAATTATCGAAAATATCAAAATCGCTAACCCTGTTACAAGTATTACAATCGTCTTTTTCTTTACACCTTGCCATTCTTTGAGTATGATACCCCAAATATTACTAAACAAGACATTGAGCGACATCAGGATGCTCCACGAAAAAGCCATCATAACACTTCCCGGCTCGAAGAAGCTTTGCCCTACTCCTAATCCGAAAAACTGAGAATACCATAATAGCCCTGCCAATGCGCAGAATAGGAGATTGTTAATCCAGTTGGATGCTGTGATTGTCGTATAATCTTTGAAACTCTTATTCTTATAGTTTTGAAACAAGCAGTAGCATGCATTTGTAAGAAATCCTCCAATAGTGACAAGTAATATAATGGGGTTCAAAGTCAACAAGCTTTCTGAGCCCAATGAGAGGATGTGAGCCTTAATAGGTGCCCCGGCTTCGAGTCCTAGATTGAAGCAGGCACTCATTACTCCGGCTAATATCGCAATGAGTAAACCTTTCTTTAAGGCAAAATCTTTTACAGCCTTTTTCTTTTCATCGTCACTCATGTTGCTCGACTTCAATGCCCCGGCATACCCGATAACGGCTATCCCTGCAATGGCAATACTCACTCCGGTAAGTAGAACCAATCCTTCGCCACTAAACAGATCTTGCCCTTTGAGCAAAGCCGGAATTAACGTTCCGAATGCCGAACATGTACCCAAAGCGAGAGACTGCCCTAAAGCGATTCCCAGATAACGCATGCTCAGACCAAATGTTAAACCTCCAATTCCCCAAAGAATTCCATAGCCGACAGATTTATAAACAGCGACGCTTTCCTGTAAATAAACATCGAAAAGGGACAGTCCGTCCGGCATCGCCAGGAGTGCTCCGACAAAAGGAAAAACCAACCAAGCAAAAATACCTTGTATCAGCCAAAAACACTCCCATGACCAATTTTTCACTTTATTGATCGGAACATAAGAACTGGACTGCCCCAAGCTCCCTATTGCAATTATAACCAAACCTATTATTGTATTCATACTAAGAATGCTTTTTTCGCTTTACAGATATTTTTATATCCTTTTAGCTGTTACATCTTTTTCATACTGTTGTACTTCCCTAATATAATTTTCTCCTACAGCAATGTTATTCTTAAGACAGAAATAGTCCCAAACAGCATTCCAAGGCAGAGCTTTGGCTTCTTCAAGAAGAGCAAGACGTTCAAAATATTGTCCGTTGGCTTCATAGTCCCGTAATGTTGCTATTGGCTCAAGCAAAGCTTGCAATAGAGCTTTTTGTGTAGCTCGTATGCCGATGACGTATGCGCCTATACGGTTGATAGATGCATCGAAGAAATCGAGACCTATATGTACACGATTCAATGCATTTGCCCGGATAATTTCTTTTGCCAGTTCGATAACATCATCATTCAGTATAACTACATGATCCGAATCCCAGCGAATAGGACGACTTACGTGTAGCATTATCTCGGGAGTATATAATAGTAATGATGAGATTTTGTCTGCCACATTTTCGGAAAGATGGAAGTGGCCTGTATCCAATGTTACTATTTTTTGTTTCTTTGCTCCATAACCCAGGTAGAAATCATGAGACCCTACTGTATAACTCTCGAGTGCAATACCAAAAAGTTTAGACTCTAGACAATCTTTCATATTGAGATATTCTGTCGCAAAGATCTCATCTAATGATTGTTCCAATATCTGACGATATTTGTAGCGGTTTACTGTCAGGTCTTTCATACCATCATGTATCCACAAGTTCATGATACACGGATCATTTTGGAATTTACCCATTTCCTCAGCCACAGCACGACAACGCTTTGTATGTTCAATCCAGAAGTCGCGAATAGCTTTGTCAGGATTCGCAAGTGTTAAATCTCCGCTTTTAGGATGACCGAATGAGGTAGAGTTGAAATCCAGTTTTAAAGAATTTTCTGTAGCCCATTGCATCCAACCCGTAAAATGAGAAGGTTCGACCTGATCTCTGTCTACTGCTTTATTGCCAAATTCGCCATATATCTCATGTAGGTTTAAACGATGGTTTCCTCCTACTAGGGTTAACACTTTTTCAATATCGGAACGCAGCTCATCAATATTACGAGCTTTACCGGGATAATTTCCCGTAGCCTGAATACCGCCGCCTCCTACATTTGTCAGATTCTCAAACCCCGTTACATCGTCAGCCTGCCAACAGTGAATAGAGATTGCAACATCTTGTAATGTCTTAAGTGCAGCTTCTACATCAACGCCTATTTCCGAATAGCGTTCTTTTGCTATTTCAAAAGACTTTAATACTAATTCATTTTTTTTCATGGTCACTTCTTTATTTTTCTATTAATTTCAAAAATTTTTCGTAAGCGTTATTCCACAATTCAGTGTCTTGTGGTTCATAAGATTCAAGGGTAAATGACTCGTTGATTATAGTTCTTATCTCCTTAAGAGACTTTACCAAGCCCAATCCTTTGGCCTGCATCATGATATTTCCTATGGCTGTAGCTTCGTACGGGCCAGCTACAATGGGAAGACCTGTTGCATTAGCTGTAAACTGGTTTAATAATTTATTTTGTGAGCCGCCACCTATAATATGCAAAACTTCGATAGCGTGAGGAGATAATTCACAAAGGCAACTTAATACATATTTATATTTTAAAGCAAGGCTTTCAAAAATACAACGTATAAATTCAGCATCTTCTTTTGGTGCACTTTGTCCGGAGTCAGTACAGAATTTTATAATAGATTCTATCATACTCTCCGGATTGGCAAAGACGGCATCGTCCGGATCAACAAAGCATTGAAAGCCTTTTGCTGTTTTTGCCATTTTTATAATCTCATCGTAAGTGTATGTACGTCCTAATTGTTCCCATTCTTTACGGCATTGCTCCAGCAGCCACATGCCTGTGATGTTTTTTAGAAAACGAATTGTACCTTCAACCCCACCTTCGTTTGTGAAGTTCATTCTATATGATTGCTCATTTATAATGGGCTCATCTACTTCTATGCCCATCAACGACCATGTGCCGGAACTTATATATGCAAATTTCTTGTTCTTTGCAGGTATTGAAACAATGGCAGACGCAGTGTCATGACCTGCTACTGCAATTATCGGAATTGTATTTAATCCACACTCTTTAGCTATTGAGTCTCGAAGCAATCCGACTACTTTCCCTGGTTTTATTAGTGGAGGAATGACAGATGGATGTACTTCTATCGCTTCTAGTAGTTTATTTTCTATCTTTTTTGTCAACGGATTCAGAAACTGAGAAGTAGAAGCTATAGTATATTCACAGGCTTTGTTCCCACTCAAAAGATAAGATAACGCATCGGGAAGAAACAATATCTCTTTTGCAGATTGTAATGCCGCCGATTTTTCCATCTTGGCAGCATATAGTTGGAATAAACTGTTAAAGTTCATGATTTGTATTCCGGTAAGCTTGTATAATTCTTCTTTTGGGATGAGTTTGAAGTATTTTTCAGGACTTCTTTTTGTATATGGATCTCGGTAAGAACGAGGAAGACTCAATATTGTTCCGTCTTCGGCCACATAGACAAAATCGACTCCCCATGTATCTATACCTATTGCATTAATAGCTATATCCAAAGACGATGCTGCTCGCATGCCTTCCTTTATGGAGTTGTATATAGAATATATATTCCAGTAGTACTTTCCTTGTATCTGTAATATATCATTGCCAAACCGGGTCAACTCTCGCAATTCCAATTTTCCATTATCAAACGTTCCGAGTATAGAACGTCCGCTAGTTGCTCCCAAGTCAAAAGCTAAAAAGTTGAAAGTGTTATTCATGTTTTAAAATTTCTATTCATCACAAAAGTAGATTATAGAAATTTTAAAAAATTACACAATATGATTTTGATATTTTACAATATGATTTAAATAACGAATAGTGGTAGTTGTAAAGGCGGGGCTTATATTTATAATCCGAATCGATATCCTATACCTGATTCGGTAACTAATAGAGTAGGTTTAGTGGGATTGTCTTCTATCTTTTTTCTCAATTGGGCAACAAACACACGCAGATATTGGGTTTGCTCTACATAACCATATCCCCATACTTCTTTGAGTATGTACTGATGGGTGAGGACGCACCCTTGGTTTTTAACAAATAAACTTAGTAATGAGAATTCTGTTGGCGTTAGGTCTAATAGTTCATCTTTTTTCTTCGCAATGTGGTTTGCTACATCAACAGAGAGGTCTCCGATCTGAAATATAGGAGTGTCGTTTGCTGTTTGTCCCTGTCTTAGTGATGCTCGTATGCGGGCAAGCAGTTCTCCTGTTCTAAAAGGTTTTGTGAGGTAATCATTTGCTCCTTTATCGAGAGCATGTACAATGTCTTCTTCCGAATTGCGTACAGATAAAATAATTATTGGTTTATGGAACCACTCTCTCAGATTTTTCAACACATCTATTCCGTCGATATCAGGCAAGCCCAAATCGAGGATAATAAGTGAGGGTTGGTGTGAAGCCACCATCAGAAGACCCTCTTTACCCGTGCTTGCTTCTATCGTTTTGTATCCGCTTGCCGAAAGAGTTATTTCCAACAGGCGGCGTATTTGAGTTTCGTCGTCTACAATCAGAATTGTATCTGTATTCATCCTGCTTATTCGTTTATGTAAGATATTTTTGTCGGTATTTTTATTGTGAAACGTGCCCCTCCATTCTGCCTGTTTTCTACACTTATTGTTCCTTTATGGGCTTCCACAAATCCTTTCGCAATAGATAATCCCAAACCTAACCCTCCTGTTGTTTTATGTTCTGTTTTAAAGAACTTATTGAAGACAAACGGTAGTGTGTCAGGAGGAAAACCGGGTCCCCGATCCATTTCCTGAATAATCAGATATTCATTATCATAGAAAGATTTTAATCGGATTGATGTTCCCGGGGTTGAGTATTTACACGAATTGTAAACTAAATTATGCAATACCTGTTCCATTAGCCCGAAATCGAGTTTGACTAAAGGCATTGTTTGCGGTACAACAATATCCAAGCGGTAAGGTTTCAGTTCGTCTCGTAGATTATCTGTTACTTTGTTAAAGAGATCATTCATATCGCACCAGTCGGTA
Source organism: Dysgonomonas sp. 37-18 (assembly GCF_001899125.1). Lineage (NCBI taxonomy): Bacteria > Pseudomonadati > Bacteroidota > Bacteroidia > Bacteroidales > Dysgonomonadaceae > Dysgonomonas > Dysgonomonas sp. 37-18. The sequence goes on from NZ_MKVC01000043.1 coordinate 43,294, forward strand.
TGCAATGTTATCTTCCCTGTTTCGAGACGCGATATATTCAATAGATTCTCTACCAGACGGTTCAGCCGTCCCGATGCTGTTAGTATTTCGTTATATAGCTCCTTCCGTACTTTCTCGGGATGTGAATCGGCAAGGAGAGTGTCCGATGCTCCCATAATTGTAGCAATCGGAATCCTTAGCTCATGCGATATAGAGTTGAATAGTGTTTTGTACAACTTATCTGATTCGTCAAGCAGATTTGCTTTTTTTGCTTGTTGAGCAAGATCATGATGCTCTAACGTATTCGATATCTGTGTAAGGAATGTATCCCAAAATAGCTCAGTCTCTCCGTTAAATTTCTTTTTAGGTTTTATCGCAACAACTCCCGCTTTCGTTTTCATACCTTTCAGAGGATAGAAGGTATATTCACTTAAAGAAAGAGTGTCAGTGTATTTTCCTGCCTTTTTCGAATGTTTGAAAACCCATTGTGCAATACTATATTCCGATTCCGTAAAGTCTCCCGGCTTCGCATTTTGTTGTTTTTTCTTTAATCTGCCTTCTCCATCTTGAAGAAGAAAATATGCATCTACGCCAAAATAGTTGTTTATATCTTCTTTAGAAACCTCTAAAATCTTTTTTGTGTTTTCTGCATTTGCAAGTTGTTTCGTCAGGTGAAACAAAGCATTTGTTTTCTCTGCTCTTTTGCGTGTCAATCGTTCTTGTTTACGTACTTTTGCTGTTAGTGTTCCCGTCACTAATGCTACCGCAAAGAACATACAGAATGCGAGTAAATCCTCGGGTTGAGTTATCTTTAATGTATATTGGGGTGTTATGAAAAAGAAATCCCATGCTACTGCGCTTACAGCCGAAGCCATCATGATAGGACCTAGGCGGAAAAACATGGATAGGATGAGGATTACAAATAGCAGAATAAAAGATATAGACTGATAGCCGGTCTCCCTAACAATAGGCAAGCAAAGCAAAACAGTAGACAATACAGCTAGAAAAGCTATGATGTAATGTTTGTATGACGATGAAAAATCCGGATAAGAAACTAACTTTCTTTTATATTGTTTTGCTTCAAAGCCTGGTTCTATAACGTAAATATCTATTTCTCCACTTTCTTTCAGTAACCGATTTACAAAGTTGTCACGAGAAAATAGTGATGAAAAGAAACTCTGTTTGCCCGATTTACCAATAATAATATGTGTAATGTTTTCTTTATGTGCAATGTCCAGTGTTGTGGAAACAAGATCGCTTCCTGAGGTTATTATTACTTCTGCACCAAACTCTCGGGCAAGATCAATATTTTTAGATAATTGTTCTTGTTGCTCTTCATTCAATACCTGTGTGTTTTCCACATGCAGAGCAACGAGGTCTGCACCCATCGTATATGATAAATTTTTTGCCCATCGTATCAGCTTGGCAGAAGATTTACTTGGCCCTACAAGAACCAGCAGATGCAACCCCGACTTCCACGGACCAGCTATTTGTTTCTGCTGCATGTAAGATTTAAGCTGTTTATCTACCCTGTCGGCAACAAGGCGAAGCGACATCTCACGCAATGCTGTTATATTCCCTTTCCTGAAAAAGTTTTTTGCGGCTTCTCTCGATTCAGGTAATCCGTATATCTTGCCTTCTGCCAAACGGTCGAGAAGAACATTTGGGGTAATGTCTATCAACTCCACATCATCCGCCATTTCAAACAGCTCGTCCGGAATGGTCTCTTTAACGGTCACCCCTGTTATCTGGGCTACGGTATCGTTTCTACTCTCCAGATGTTGGATATTGACAGTAGTGTATACATTTATACCATTGTCGAGTAACTCTTGTATATCCTGATAACGTTTTGCATGGCGGCTTCCTTCTGCATTGGTATGTGCAAGCTCATCTACCAAAACCAGATAAGGATGTCTCAAAATAATGGCATCCAAATCCATCTCCTCAAGAGATGTTCCTTTATATTCTATTTTTGTACGGGGGATAATTTCGAGACCTTCTAGTAGGGCGCTTGTTTCCGGTCGGTTATGAGACTCTATATATCCTACCACCACATCAACTCCTTTAGACAAGTCTATATGTGCCGTTTGTAGCATCGAATAGGTTTTGCCTACACCGGGTGACATTCCGAAAAATATCTTCAACTTCCCACGTTTCTTGGTTTCCTCTTCCTGATTTATCGAAGTTAAAAGCTTATCAGGATCAGGACGATTTTCTTCCATTTTCATTTCAACTTATCCAGTTCCAAATTTAGCATAAAAACATTTACTCTCTTGCATCCCAATATACCAAATTGAGGTGACTCTGTCAGTTTATCTACTAGCATGTTTAGTTTTTGCTTTTGTCCTTCCGAAAACCCTCGGGCTTCAGATATACGTTGTATTTGTATCTTTGCTGCCTCGGGCGAGATATGCGGATCTAATCCACTAGCTGAAGCGAATAACAAATCTGCCGGGATGATGGTTTCATTAGATAATTTATTCTTTGTTGTGATGTCTGTTTTTCGCAATTGTACAAGTTCGTATAGCTTCTTACTTGTCAGGCTGAGGTTCGATCCTCCCGATGCCAGCGTATTATAATCTGTCGCTGATGGTCGGGGATTGAAATAGATCACTGTATCTGTTTTTTGACCGATTAGTTCACTACCTCGCAATATGCCGTTGACTTCAATTAATGATCCATTGGCCTTTGACGGAAAAGCTAATTGAGCAATTCCGGTTATGAACAAAGGATAAATAACGCCTAAAAGCAGAGTCATTATTCCCAATATTTTTAATGATATAATTAATTGACTTTTCATTTTTGTTCAGAATATTTGTAATAACATATCTATTAGTTTGATTCCAATAAATGGTGTTGCAATACCACCAAGCCCATAAATACAAAGATTACGGAGTATAGATTTAGATGGTGATTCAGCTCTGTATTTTACTCCTTTCAGAGCCAGAGGTATCAGAAATATAATTATAATGGCATTGAATATAATTGCACTTAAAATTGCATTTTCGGGAGAAGACAAACCCATAATATTTAATACGGACAATGCCCCTTTACCTGATATTCCGGCATATAATGTAACACCTATTGCCGGAATGATTGCAAAATATTTAGCTACATCATTAGCGATACTGAATGTGGTTAACGCTCCGCGGGTCATAAGCAATTGTTTCCCTACTTCTACGACCTCTATCAGCTTGGTAGGGTTGCTATCCAGATCGACCATATTTCCTGCTTCCCGTGCGGCTTGTGTGCCGCTACTCATAGCTATGCCAACATCCGATTGGGCAAGAGCAGGAGCATCATTTGTGCCATCACCGATCATTCCCACCAGATGACCGTTCGATTGCTCTTCTCTTATCTTTCTAAGTTTATCTTCCGGCTTTGCTTCAGCCAAAAAATCATCTACTCCGGCTTCTGCTGCAATGGCGGCGGCGGTTAACGGGTTGTCTCCGGTAATCATCACTGTTTTTATTCCCATTTTTCGTAATTGGGTAAAGCGTTCTTTAATACCCCCTTTCACAATGTCCTTCAGGTGTATAATGCCTAGCACCTTGTTATCTCTTGCTACTATCAGAGGAGTGGCTCCCTGTTGTGACAACTCATCTGACTTCTGTTTTATATCTTCAGGGAAGAATCCGTTATTATTAAAAATGAAAGAACGTATCGCATCTACAGAGCCTTTTCTTATTTTTTGTATCTTGCCATCAACAGTTATATCTACACCACTCATTCGGGTTTGTGCGGTGAAAGGGATAAATTCCGCTTCTATTCCCGCAAGGTCACGCCCCCGAATATTAAATTTCTCTTTAGCCAGAATTACAATCGAACGACCTTCCGGTGTTTCATCACTCAGAGAAGATAGTTGTGCCACATTGGCTATTTTATTTAAGCTTACACCTTCGGCGGGAATAAAATCGGTCGCCATACGATTTCCCAAAGTGATTGTCCCTGTTTTATCCAATAGTAAAACATCCACATCACCTGCGGCTTCTATTGCACGTCCGCTAGTGGCTATTACATTATGCTTCATAAGTCTGTCCATACCACTTATGCCAATTGCGCTCAGCAATCCTCCGATAGTGGTAGGGATAAGGCAGACCAAAAGGGCAATTAGTACAGGCAAATTCAAATTGTTTGATTGCGGTAGCCCTGATGCATGTAGACTATAACCGAAAAAAGAAGGTAGTGTGGCCACTGCAAGAAGAAAAACAATAGAAAGTCCCGAAAGTAAAATAGTCAAGGCAATCTCGTTTGGTGTTTTCTGCCGTTTCGCTCCTTCCACTAATGCGATCATCCTGTCGATAAATGTATTTCCGGCATCGGAGGTTATTCTAATAGTGATCTTATCGCTTAATACCTTTGTTCCTCCCGTTACTGCATTTCGGTCACCTCCGCTTTCTCTGATAACAGGAGCTGATTCTCCTGTTATTGCTGACTCATCTACAGTTGCTATTCCTTCTATGACTTCGCCATCGGATGGAATAATATCCCCGGTTTCGCAGATTACAACATCATCTTTTTTTAAATTTTCGGCTGCCACAATATCTTCCTTTCCATCTTTCAGAAGGCGGGCTTTAGTCCGGGAACGATTGGCTTTCAGACTCTCTGCCTGAGCTTTGCCTCTCCCTTCGGCAATAGCTTCCGAGAAATTAGCGAATAAAACGGTTATCCATAACCATATTGCTATTTGTAAGTTGAAAGTAGAGAATACTCCGTCTATCGTTCCTTCAAAAACAATGATGGTTGTAAGCAAAGCTCCGATAGCAACAATAAAGATAACCGGATTTTTGATTAGTAAATTCGGATTTAATTTGATAAAGGACATTTTGATAGCCTCTATCAATATCTTTTTATCTAAGAAACTTTTATTTTGATTTTTCATTATTCTGTTGTTTTTAAAATAGAACTCCGTTTTGCATTAGGATATGGTCTACAATTGGCCCTAACGATAAAGCAGGGAAGAATGTCAGACCTCCAACGATCATAATAATTGATATGAGTAATCCAACAAACAATAGATTATCAGTTCGGAACGTCCCTTGAGACACCGGGATGATTTTCTTTTCAGCAAGACTTCCTGCTATCGCAAGCACAGGAATGATAATACCGAACCGTCCGATAAGCATCCCCAAAGCTATCAGGAGATTATAGAAAATGGTAGATGCATTGAGTCCGGCAAAGGCACTACCATTATTGCCTGCGGCAGAAGTAAAGGCATACAGTATTTCTGATAATCCGTGCGAACCGCCATTATTCAGGCTCGACAGTCCTTGCGGAATAGAACATGCAATAGCTGAAAATAATAGAATAACAATAGAAGGGCTAAGTATTGCTATGAGAGCCATTTTCACTTCAAAAGCTTCTATTTTTTTACCCAAATACTCAGGAGTACGACCAACCATAAGGCCTGCAATAAATACAGTGAGTATAATAAATATGACAATACCATATAAGCCTGCACCAGCTCCGCCATAAATGACCTCGCCTAACATCATATTTATCATGGCTACCATTCCCGAAAGAGGAGTGAGGCTGTCATGCATCGCATTAACAGATCCATTGGATGCGGCAGTTGTGAGTGTTGACCACAGCACACTATTTGTTATTCCAAAACGAGTTTCTTTCCCTTCCATATAAGCCATATTGTGCCAGACGTCCGATTGGTGAAATTCGGAATATAAAGAGACAAAAAGGCCTGCTCCCAATAAAATAAACATAGCTGCAAATATCGCCCAGCCTTGTTTCTGTGATTTGACCATTTTTCCGTAAGTGTATGTCAAAGCTGCAGGGATAAGCAAAATGGATAAAAGTTGCAGAAAGTTGGAAAAAGGTGTCGGGTTTTCAAACGGATGGGCACTATTTGTACCGAAGAAGCCTCCTCCATTAGTTCCCAACTGTTTGATAGCAATCTGAGATGCTGCGGGACCTTGTGGTATAACTTGTGTATTTCCTTGCAGGGTTGTGACATGGGTGTAACTATCAAAATTCTGGATTACTCCTTGTCCAGCCAATAAGACTGCAAGTAGGATGGATAAAGGAAGTAAGATATAGAGTGTAGAACGGGTAATGTCTACCCAGAAATTACCAAGGACATCAGTTGTCTTCCCCTTTATTCCACGTATTAGTGCCGTCAAAACAGCAATCCCTGTTGCTGCGCTTAAGAAGTTTTGCACTGTAAGTCCTATCATTTGGCTGAAATAGCTCAGCCCTGTTTCGCCTGAGTATGATTGCCAGTTGGTATTGGTTATAAAGCTCACCGAAGTGTTAAATGCTGTGTGCCAATTCATATTCCCTATCTGCTGAGGATTTAGTGGTAGCCATTGCTGAGTTACTAATACTAAGAATAAGAAGATAAATCCTATCAGGTTAAATAGTAACAATGCCATGGTGTATTTCTTCCAATTCATTGATAGGTTTGTATCTATTGCGCATATTTTGTATATTAACTTCTCCGGTTTGCTAAATATCGGAGTTAATATATTTTTCTCTCCATTTAATACTTTGGCCATAAATGAACCCAATATAGGTGTCAACGCTATAAGCAAAAATAGAAAAAGGAAGATTTGTATATAATCATTGATTTCCATATCAATTATCATTAAAATTTTTCGGGTTTTATTAATACATAAATGAGATATCCTAGAATGAGGATAGCTATAATTGCTCCGATGATATAAGTTATTTCCATATTTTATATTCATTTTAAGTACGATACAAAGCTATAGTGAAAGTTGTAAGGATTTTGTAAAGAAAATAGATGCGGTATAAAGATTTTATAAAGATTTTGCGGAGTCTTGTGAAGTTCCTATAATGTCGTTGGGTAGGGTAGAGTAGAGGTGTTTCCGAATTGAGTTTCGGATTTAAAATAAAACAAGACAATAGTCGAAAATATTATTTTCTCGTATTGTCTTGCCTGTTAAATTATTGAAGAGCTTGTCAATCGATAATATTACTCTTGTTCAAAAAGATCATTGATATCCTTTATTCTGTATCAGCTTACCATTCGATTTGGTAACTTGAACTGCCGGATAAGGAAATACCATCATATAATCCTGATATGGATTCTTTATCTTATAATCTTGATAATCTGCGATTTCAAATGTTGATTCAGGGTTAGCACGATCAGCATATTTACGTACACGTGGATGAGAATTCAACTCTTTGTTAGCTAAAGCCTTAATAGTGGCATTCGAAGAGCGATTCCAACGTTTCAAATCGAATAGGTGGTCTGTGAATTCAAAGGCCAGCTCACAACGACGCTCATGATACAAATCAGCCATTGTTGGTGTATGATCGAGAAGGGCAAGATTTGATCTTTGACGTACCGCATCAATATCCGTTTTGGCTTTATCCGCCTGATTGGTCATCAGATAAGCCTCGGCACGGAATAGAAGCATTTCGGCAAAGCGGATAAGTGGAAAATTGATACGTGCAGTAGGCCAGTCTCCACTTGTATTCACATAACCTGCTTCAGACGCATTTGCATATTTGAACGGATCCATGTATTTATTGATCATAAACCCGGCTTCTATATCTGATGTTGAGTAGAATTTACGAGTTGTACCCCAGAATTCGAACTCCTGATTGTATTCAAGGATAGAACGTTTCAGACGATCGTTTCCTACTCCATCTTTCAACATTTCTTCATAAATATCGTATGATGGTTTGTTCTGTCCCCAACCATTAAAGATACCCCAACCTTTGTTTTCGAGAACAACTCCGGGAAACTCACTGCCACCACCGTTTGCTCCACCATCCGAAGGGATAGACCAGATATATTCACTATTCCAAAATTTAGAAAAATCGGAAGAAAATACTTCGGCGAATGTAGGAGCTAGTGCACGTCCGTAATTTGTTTCCAACGAATTTACCATATCTATTACATTCTTCCATTGGGTTTCGTCCCATGTTGCCCAATAGGCATAAACCTTAGCTTTGTATGCCACTGCAGCAGCCTGATGTGCACGACCTTTGTCTTCGTCGGCGTATGCCTCAAATTTTGGAAGATAAGTGATTGCTTTGTCCATATCCTCAATAATGTACTTGTAGTTATCTACAACAGATGCTTGTTGCGGAGGGATAGAGTTATCATAACCACTCGGAAAATCTTCGTAGCGAACAAATGGTGCTCCCTGTTCGTTGGTTCCATATCTGTATGCCATAACGAAATGAGACATTCCACGCATAAAATATGCTTCACCCAGGCTTCGTGTTTCGATATTGCTTAGGGTTGTACTCTTTTGCTTTTTCAATAGCTCCTGAATTACCCAGTTGGAATAAGCAATATTTTCATAAAATAGAGTGAAGTTATTGTTCAAAGGACTTTCGTCTCCCGTATAAGCAAAAGTAGCCAGTGTAGGAAAACCACGTGTACGTCCCCAAACAATGTCGCATGCAGCGCCTTGTTCCCAAAATAGGTCACGACCATATGATGTTTCTCTGTGAAGAGGTTTATATAAAGCTGTTATTGCATCTATAGCCTGCTGGTCGTTCTTAAAGTAAGAAGTGGTAGTAGGATTCCCTTCCGATTGAACATCCAAAAAGTCGGAACAGGAACTAAAAGCCAGAACAAATAAGACTAATGCAATTATAATTTTTTTACTATCCATATACGTTGATTATTAATGCAAATCTGTAATTAGAATGATCTGCCGGTTTATTTAATTAGTATTGAATATTATTTTAATATGTAAGTTTTACTCCTAAAGATAGAACTCTGGATACCGGGTATTTAATTGCATCCCATCCTCCTGTTTCAGGGTCCATTCCTGAGTAGTTGGTGAATGTATACAAATTCTCTCCACTCACATAAACAGACATATTGCTGTTGCGTTGGGCAAGGTAAGATGATTTGCGTAGTATGCTGCTCAAGTCATAAGAAATAGTCAAGTTCTTGAAGCGCACATACGAAGCATCTTCCAAATACCAATCTGACGCAGTAGCAAAGTTACCGTTAGGGTCTGATTTTGATAAACGAGGTATATTTGATGATGTGTTTGTCGGACTCCATGCATTCAATATTTCGTTTGAGCGGTTAAAGTTGCCTTCAACATCACTCAAAGTCATGTATTTACCTACGTATAACGATTGTGCACCTCCTACACCCTGAAACATAGCACTCAATGATACTTTCTTGTAAGTGAAGCCCAATGTTAAAGCAAATGTTGTTTTAGGTATTGCACTTCCACAATATTGACGGTCGGCAGTGTTGATTACTCCATCATTATTATAGTCTACAAACTTCAAGTCTCCCGCTACAGCATTTGGTTGAATACGTTTTCCGTCTTTATCTACATACGCTGCAGCTTCTGCATCGCTTTGGAAAATTCCGTCTGTCTTTATTAAGAAATAAGAATTCAAAGGCTGTCCTTGCGCAGTTTGATACAAATAAGGAAGATTCCGGAATGTAGTATTATCTGTCCATACCCCCGGTGTTCCGTCTGCATTTTTCACACCTATATCAGATACCCAGTTTCTCAAAGTCGAGAAGTTGCCTGACACGAAGTAAGACATATCTTTGTTGATATGGTCAGCCCAGTTGGCCTGGACTTCAAATCCTCTATTACGCACTTCTCCCTGATTGATTTTCATCGCTTCTAATCCTATTGTTGTAGGCCAATCTAGAGTTTGATCCTGTATCAGATTATAAGTTTTTTTGTCAAAATAATCGAGCGATAGAGCTAAGCGATCTCTAAACATACTTAGGTCTAAACCAAAGTCCATTTGCTCTGAGGTTTCCCATGTCAGATCCGGATTAATAGCTGTATTTTTATATACACTTGTACCCCATTTGCCACCTGTCGGAACACCATATTGACCGGAATTATTACCTGTGTTTTCTTCTTTGTTGAGGATCAGTGATTTATAATTCCTATTTAATGAAGAAATATTACCTACACGTCCCCATGATGCGCGTATCTTGAGTAGGCTTAGAAGATCTGTTTTCTTAAAGAACTTTTCGCTCGAAATTTTCCAGGCCAGTGTTGTTGCAGGAAAATCACCGTAATTGTTTTCTTTTGGTAAACGTCCGGCATAGTCGCGGCGCCACGATCCGGTGATGAAGTATCTATCGTCGTAAGAATAAGCCAAACGTGCTATCAGTGAGACATTGGCATCGGGGCCGTTTAGATAATCTTGAGCTGTTGTAGATCCAGCAAAAGCCAGATATTGTAAGAAATCTGATTCATCAGCAAATCCTGATCCTGATACCTTAAGTTCACGTTGTTCATAATGGTCTGCTGTGGTAGAAAGAAGTCCGCTTACCGAATGTTTGCCAAATATTCCGTCATAGGTCAGTGTATTTTCTGTTTTCCACTGATCCGAGCGATAAGTGGATTCGTTCAAAGTGTTTGACATATCGGGTTTACCTATCTCATCACGGATGGGTGTAAAGTTTTTATAATAATTACTTTCTAAATTATATGAAAAGCGGCTGGTAAACTTTAGTCCATCTATTATGTTCGCAATTTCAAGAGTTGTATTTGTCCATGTATTGCTTGTTTTGTTGTAATTATTATCAGCAAGTAGTAAGCGAACAGGGTTAATGGCGTCTCCGTGAATATCAGCAAAGTTTGAACCATATTTTGCAATATAAGCAGGGTCTTCAGTCGTAACTCCACCATAAGATCCGTCTAAAGGATTATAGACTGTAGCACTACGAGGCATATATAGTGCAGAAAGTATAGCTCCCGAATAAGCGCTTCCTGTATCAATTCCTCGACTTTGTGTATTTTTCCAAACAAAATCTTCAGAAATTGTTACCCACTTATTCAGCTTCATACTTGCATTGTAGCGGAGGTTGATTGACTTATTGAAAGTATTGATCAATGTTCCCTGATCATTGTCAGAAGAAAATGATATACGGTTTTTAAAACTTTCTGTTCCTACATTCAATGTTACATTATGACGTTGATATGCGGCTGTTCTAAAAATTTCATCCATCCAATCAGTTCGTGTGGTTCCTACATATGGGTTGCGGCTAGTATCCCAACCAATAGGTAATGTGAGACCTGCATTACTGAAAGAGGTTTTACGCATTTCGATTTGCTGTTCTGCAGTTAAAGATTGAAGGAGATTAGTAGCCTCACGTGTACCGAATATACCCTCATACGAAAGAGACGGCTCGCCTTTCTTTGCTTTTTTTGTGGTTACTAAGACTACACCTCCAGCTCCAGCCTGAGCTCCGTAAATAGCTGCCGATGCAGCATCCTTAAGCACTACAATCGATTCAATGTCATTCATCGAAGCAATAGCCATTCCCGGAACGCCATCTACTACCCAAAGTACGTTATCTCCTAGTTGAGAACCTTGTCCACGAATTACGATATTAGGAGTAGAAGTAGGGTCTCCACCATTTGAGCTAATGGTTACGCCGGCCAACTGACCTTGAAGCATATTTTCGGTAGAGCTTACGGGACGAACGGTTAATTCATCAGCATTGCTTATAACACCTACCGCAGCAGACAAATCTTGTTTGCGGGCATTGCTTCCATAACCTAGTACTACAACCTGATCTAGCGACTGGGCATTTTCAGTAAGGGTTACATCAATAATTCCTGCATTGGCAACACGCTCCACTGTTTCATATCCAATGAATGAATAGCGTATAATAGACTGTTTGTTAGGAACGTCTAATGTATACTTCCCATCCAAGTCTGTAATTGTACCTATGGTTGTCCCTTTTACAGACACACTCACACCCACTAAGGGTAATCCTTCTGAGGATACAGTTCCTTTTACTTGCGTACTTTGTGCCCATACGCTCTGCGAGGAAATGGACATAAAAGTAAGAAACATGAAAATTTTAAATAAATACTTCTTTAACATAAATTTTGCTTTATATTTAAATTATCTCAAATTGCAGAGGCAAAAATAGATGTTAAGCCAAAAGAGATAGACAATATTATATTAAGTATTTATTAATTATTTCTTACAGAATATAAAGGTAAATTTCATTGTTATCTACCCCTTTAAAGGCGATTTCATCTATCTGCCTGTTTAGGTTAACGTGCTGAAAATATTAAAATGAATATTATATGAGTTAGTCTTCAATTATTCTGAATTTCATTATTGAAATTTGCTACAAAGGAATGGAAAAGTTGTATCTTTTTATGAAAAAAGATTAGTAAAAAGCAAAATTAAGCAAAACGGTTAAAACCTTTGCTATACAAGGCTTTATAAAAAGAGTAGTCTTAGTTCGGAAGTCGGTGTCTGATAGTTTTGGGGCTTAAATTGACTAGGTTAGGTTACTAATTCGTTACCGATTGACAAAGGTAACAGTGTGGTTTAACTGATTATATTTCAGTGTTTTGCACCCTTTTCTACATTCCCTTGTAACTCAATGTAATTTAATTTTAAACGTTAAACATTTGAGTTAT
>NZ_MKVC01000044.1:0-1000 GCF_001899125.1 Dysgonomonas sp. 37-18
ATGATTATCCGTTGTATTGCCTAAATTGATTTTTGTATGTAACCGAGGCTATCATAAGCCTGTCAAATAAGTTTTCTCCAAAATATCTTCTATTGAATTTGTAACAGAATTCGTTCAGGTAGTTTTGAAGATATTCTGGTTTAATATCGTGATAAATATCCAGTAACATTCGTTTAGCGTTACTGATTGCTATATGAACCCAAGGTAATACCTTTCCAATTTCTTCTTTTGGTATTACTTGTGGTCGGTGCTCTTTGACAATATCTTTTAATTTGACGTAAGAAGTTGAATCGTCAGAATCAATGGTTGATTCTTTAGTTACATTGTTTTCAACCAATGAAGTTATTGTAGCCGATTTTAAGTCATTTATAACAATCATTTTGATATGTCCCACTTGTCTTGGCTTACCTGTTTTGGTTGTTTGTCCTTCAACGGGTTGACTTTCTGCCATTACAAGGACTTTGCTTTTTTTCTGACTTCCACGACCTCTTTTCAATGGCTTTTTCTTTTCATCGTCAGGAGTTTCTGTTGAAAAGAAACCTTCATCTAATTCAATGACACCTGATAATGAATATATTTCATCCCGCTTGCCCATAATCTCACGTAGCTTATGAAGCAAAGTCCAGATTGGTTCATAGCGTTTATGACCTAACTGTCGTTGGAGTTCAGCCGCTGAAAAGCTTTTCTTTGTGCTTGTCAGCAAGTGAATGGCTATAAACCAATAACGAAATGGCAATTGTGAGCCATGCATTACTGTATTGGCACGTAAACTTTGACGTTTACCGCATTTTTTACATTCATAGCATTCTTTATCTTTCTTCCAATAATGATTTGTTCCGCCACAATGAGGACAAACAACGCCTTGTTGGTCGCGATACTCTTTAAATTTTACTCTACAACTTGTTTCGTCTGGATATTGTGCAACAAAATTTAGTAAATTCATGTCTTTTATGATTAGTTATTACAAAGATAATCATTTTAGGCGAAATATCGGATAATC
>NZ_MKVC01000045.1:0-4344 GCF_001899125.1 Dysgonomonas sp. 37-18
GTTATTGATCTTTTGAAAAAAATGTGTGCTGATAGCCATAATAGAATGATAATAAGTAGTGGTAGAGATAAACAGGCTCTTGAAGATTGGTTAGGACATTTGCCATTAGATATGGCAGCCGAACATGGTATGTTTTACAAAGAGAATGGTATATGGAAAAGTAAAGGGCAGAAAATTGAATGGGATCAAGAGATAATAGACATAATCAAACATACAGTAAAAAAGACTCCTCGTTCGAAACTTGAAATAAAAGAAACGGCCTTGGTCTTTCATTACCGGGATGTTGATGTCTGGTTAGCCGAATTGCGTGTAACACAGTTGATAAATGCCTTAATAAATCCAGCATCAAGACAGAATTTACAGATAATGAAAGGAAATAAAATTGTAGAAATTAAGTCAGGCGAATTTAATAAAGGCTCAGAAGCTTTAAGGCTAATCAGTCAAAGTGAATACGATTTTGTGATGGCTATAGGGGACGATACAACTGATGAAGAAATGTTTATGGCATTGCCGGATACGGCTATAACGATAAAAGTAGGAGACCCATCAAATGCAGCGCGGTATAATATTCCAAAACAAACTTTAAACATTGATTTTTTGAAAAAACTAATAAAATAATTTAATTGCTTATGGATAATCTAGATTACGGTGTAGTCGGAAATTGTAAAACTGCTGCTTTAATTTCAAAAGAAGGAAGTATCGATTGGCTTTGTTTTCCGGTATTCGATTCTCCATCTGTATTTTCTAAATTATTAGATAAAGATAAAGGCGGGAGCTTTTCATTCATTGTTTCTGATAGTTATCGTATTACACAAAATTACTTTAAAGAAACAAATATACTTTGTACTCGCTTTGCTTCTGATGAGGGCGTATTTGAAGTACTCGATTTTATGCCGAGATACAAGACCCGTGGAGACGAGTATTATATCCCTTCCGAAATTTATCGTTATATAAGACTCATTGATGGTAAACCACGTTTTAGGATAAATTATACTCCTGTAATGAATTATGCCAGAGATTCGGTCATACACAAAAAGTTTGCCTACTTTATAAGAACATTCTCTTTAGTAGACGGAAATGATAATATCTATTTATATTCAAGTATTGATTTTGACACCATATTAAATCAAGAAGAAATTATTCTGGAGCAAGACCAGTATATGCTATTGTCGTATAGTCAAAAACTAGCGAATATAGATATCAACCGAGCCTATCTCGAATATCAGCGTACAAAGATTTACTGGTTGAACTGGAATAATCGTTCCCGAAAATTCATCGAATACAACGACTATATCTGTCGCAGTCTGTTGGCTCTTAAACTGATGTGTTATGAGTCATCCGGAGCTATTATGGCAGCTCTTACCACCAGTATTCCGGAAACAATAGGCGAAGTTCGCAACTGGGATTATCGATTTTGCTGGATTCGTGATGCATCGATGTCTATAGAAACCCTGATAGAACTTGGGCATCATTCAACAGCGAAGCGGTTTATGTCTTTTGTGAAGGATATATTGAAGTCTAAATCAGATTCTTTACAAATTATGTATGGAATAGATGGTAGTCGTACATTAAAAGAAGAGATACTGCCACATTTGGCAGGATATGAAAATTCCCAACCGGTAAGAATTGGAAATGCTGCATATTTCCAAAAACAAAATGACACTTTCGGCTATTTGATGGATGTTATACATAGCTATTATTTCCGTTTTCCTGGCACATTGGGCGAGTTGGAAGAAATGTGGGAAGTCGTTAAATCGATCGTCAGAACAGTCTATATGGTTTGGCGAAATCCTGATCAGAGTATTTGGGAATTTCGTAACATCGAAAAAAATTTTGTCTTCTCGAAGGTAATGTGTTGGGTAGCTCTTGACAGAGCAATAGAGATAGCCAAACTTTTAAATCAGACTGACTATGTATCAGCATGGCAAAAAGAAGCGATGGCTATAAAAGAAGATGTGATGCAGAATGGATGGAACGATCAGATTCAGAGTTTTACTCAAGCATATGATAATACGCATATGGATTCATCATTGCTTTTGATGGAACAGTATGGTTTTATAGATGCAAACGATGATCGCTATATAAAGACAGTAAAACGTATAAAAGAAGAATTATACCATAATGGATTAATGTATCGATATAAAGTCGATGATGATTTTGGTTTGCCGTCTTCTGCTTTTACTATCTGTACTTTTTGGCTAACTCGTGCATTGTTTATGATTGGTGAGAAAGGCGAAGCCCGGAAAATATTTGATCAGTTACTGGAATATTCAAATCATCTAGGGTTGTTTAGTGAAGATTTGGATTTCGAAACCAAACGTATGCTAGGAAACTTTCCTCAAGCATATTCTCATCTGGCGTTGATAGATACAGCTTTGCTATTCTCTGAAGAACGAAAATATATCAATTTTATTAAACCTTAAGACTGAATCAGTAGCCTTTTATAAGTAATATAATAGAGGCAACGGTTATCATTTACCGTCGCCTCTCTTTTTGTTTACGTCTTTTTCCCGATAAAGCGTATTACCGAGGCTTTTCCATTATGCCCTATACCTTCTGCCAGTTCTATTTCTATTTCTTCTAAAAGATCGACCTGTAAAGAATCAAAGATCGAGAGAATCTCTTGCTTCGAATACATCATTTCCACATGTGGAGGCCCCCCCGCCAATGGATTTTGTTGCTGGTATTTTACATGCTCTTTACTGAATCCTTCGATAATAATATGCCCTCCAATTTTCAAAAAAGGCAATAATGATCTGTGATATTTTGCTTTTAACTGTTCCGGTAGGTGAACATAGGTAAGAGCGATTACATCATAAGAGTCTACAATATAATTTTCAGAGATATCTTCGAAATCAATCACTTTGAATGAAATATCCACGCTATTCTTTTGAGCCAAACGCAAGGCTTTTTCTTTAGCTTGCTGGCTTTGGTCGAAAGCGTCTACACTCCATCCTCTTGTTGCAGCATATACACCATTTCGTCCCTCTCCATCAGCCGGAAGAAGAATTTTTCCTATTGGAAGTGTATCGATGATTTGCTTGAAAAATAGATTCGGAGCTTCTCCATAGCGGTATTCTTTCATATTGTAACTTTCGTCCCATTTATTATTCATAGTCATTCATTTTCTGTTAATATGCACTGAAGAAATCCGGTTTTATCGTAAATCCTATTCTTACTTGATTTGTATATTTCTTGTAATTCAGTAACCCTTCTCCATAACCGGCATAATAATCCAAAGTTAAGTATTGATTTGAATTTTTAGATACTCTAAATGATAAAGATGTATGTAAATTAGGGTTTATAACCTTATCTCGAGGCATTATATTAAGGCTAAACCACCATAGATTTTCCTTATCTATATAATTGACCGAAAAAATGCCATATCCTTTGTAGCGCAATAAATCTTTATTATTACTACCATCTACATAGGGCAGATATATTTGAGCTTTAGCCGATAATCGCATATTGTAAAAGTATTTGGCTGACAGATTTATATAGTTCCAACTACGGGAATCTTCTCCTGCTTTACCATTCGACTCATGTTCCAAAGAAATCATCATTGCCCCTTTCAGTTTATTGTCTTTTATCACATACCTGCCAAAGCCTATTCCCGGATTATAATTTGTATCGCGAAAAGGACTTGATTCGTCGTAAATATCCCAAAATGATTTCTGAGAATAAGTAATGTATAAGAATGAGTTGAAAGGAAGTACACTTCTGGTAACTCTGTGGCGAATACTAAACTGAAAGAATGCATCCGCTGTTTTGCGGGTTACCGATTTATTTAAAGGGATTCCGGTTACCATATAATTATCCTTATACACCGCAAAATGAGCCTGCTTGTCTAGTACAGATCTTACAAGGTCTTCCGAAACTTCAATCGGTTTATGTTTCAATACATTTATCGACTGCATCTCGTTTAAATAGTTATTCCGAAGTGAAATACTATCTACCTGTAAGATCGTATTTTCTTGTGAGTAGACCCTAGGGGTGTGTATAATGAGGATAAACAATACGATTATTGTATAAAATATTGTTTTCATATCTAAAAAAGAGAGCAAAAGACGATTTAAGTGTTCGGTTTTGCTCTCTCAAGTTTAATTAATCAATTTACCGTTTTATATTCAGTTTATCGAGCAGGATTTCCAACGGACAAAATTTAGTGAACGAAGACTGTATAAGGTTTACTCCAACAAATGCAGGTAACAACAGCCATCCGATAGAAACAAAATAAGCCAGAGAAATACCTGTTAGTACCATTGTACCCGCTACTATCCGTATAATATATTCACGTTTCATAATCAAATCAGTTTAGAAAAATTCTCTACATCAAGGACAAAA
>NZ_MKVC01000046.1:0-40677 GCF_001899125.1 Dysgonomonas sp. 37-18
CGAATTTAGGGCTTGTTAAAAAATCGGCCTCATTGACGGCAGCACAGCCTTCAGCTACAGCCCCTGTAGCCTATGACGCTGCATATATTAAGGGTATGCGTGACAGAACGGAAGATTTGATACAAAAGTTAAAGGATGCCGGAATACTGGCATAATAATTAATAAAAAATATTATGGATAACAATTATACAGACGGATTCTTAATTGGATTGCTTGAGTTCTTTATTTGGGCGAAATGGCTTCTAGTATTGGCTTTTCTTTTGACAATGGCAGATTTGAAGTTTGGTATATCGGCAGCTAAATATCGCAACGAAATAGTTAAGCGATCGAGAGCTGTAAGGCGTACACTCGATAAGATAACAAACTATTGCCTTTGGATAATACTTGCCTATACTTTCGGGCAGGCATTCGGACAACCTTTCGGGATTGATCTAATGCCTCTTATTATCTTACTTGTTATTTATGGAGTTGAGCTTGAAAGTATCTATGTAAACTATTTTGCAACTAAAGGCAAAAAGGTAAAAGTAAATGTCTTTAAATTCTTTGGAAAGAAAGCAGATATCATAGAAGTAGAAGAAAAGGAGGACGATAATGGCTGATATAAATAAATTAATTCCTTTTATTTTCAAATGGGAGGGTGGTTTCGTCGATGATCCTGCTGATTTTGGCGGCGCAACAAATATGGGTGTTACGATTGGCACCTGGCGAAAAGTGGGATATGACAAAGACGGCGACGGTGATATCGATGTAGACGATCTCAAGCTACTCACAAGAGAGGATGTTGTAAATCGAGTACTAAAGCCTCACTATTGGGGTAGATGGAAAGCTGATAAGATAAACAACCAATCCATAGCAAATATCCTTGTGGATTGGGTGTGGGCTTCGGGTGCATGGGGAATAAAATATCCTCAAAGAATACTGAGGGTTACGGATGATGGAGTTGTAGGTACTAAGACATTGGAGGCCATCAACAACTATCCGGATCAGTCAGAGTTGTTTAAAAAACTTTGGCTCAGACGAAAACAACACTTCGAAGATATTGTAGCTGCGAAGCCATCACAAAAAGAATTTATCAAAGGATGGCTGAATAGATTGAATGATTTTAAATATATCTCATGAAATATTATGTTATTGTATTTTTTATTTTGTGTTTTCTTGCTTGCCGTTCTAATCGGAATGTTGATCGCACAATACAGGAAGGATCGAAAACAGAGACTTCAAAATCGATTGATCGCAAAGACAGTTCTACCGTGGATACAGAATACCAGGAATCGAGAACTAAGGTATCGAATGAAGTCCGATTTATCCGCACTACCGCATACCGACCCGATGGAACAATACGATCTATACAAGAAGAATGGTGGGGTTCTGGATCTACTGAGTTGGTTGATAGCCGAGGACGATCATCTGAGAATACCGTAACAGAAATAAAGAACGATAGTACCGCCGTTACCGAATCAAAAAAAGATCTTAAAGAAAAGATACAATCGAGCTCAGATAGTCGTCCTGTTCAGGGCGTAGAATGGTTTTATATTGCACTCGGTTTCGGTGCGCTAGTATTAGTTGCTTTAGCCGTGAGTTTGATTATAAAATACAGAAGTAAAATATTTTCATTCTTCAGAAAATTAGTTTTTAGAATATAGATGTTTTTCATGGTATTAGAATTTAGGTTATTTGAATCGCCTTGCTTGTGAAAGTCGGGCGATTGTTTTATAATATACCTTCATGCTTAGCTATTATTTTGTTTGCTTCTTGTATGTCATGCGGTGTATATTTGTCTGTCATATCTATTGTAGAGTGCCGTGCCTGGTCTCTTACCGTTAGAACATCGTATTGTCGCAGCATACTTGTGATGCCTGTATCTTTTAGAGAATAGAACTGATAACTTGCCGGAAAACCTATTTTCTTTCTTACTGTGTTCGCCCAGTAGTCGGTAAATTGTTTTTCGTGTTTATGCTTATTACCCGGCATAAATTTATCCGAAAACAGATAATAGTGTCCCGGATAATTGAATATCTTCAGGTCTAACATAAGATGTATCACTCTTTCGGGAATAGTTACAGTACCGCCTTTACCGTTTTTCGAATGTTCCGGCTTTATATATAAGGTTTGCTTTTGTATCGATATGTCCGATATCTTGATAAAACTCATTTCTTTTCTTCTTACAAACGTGTAATGTATGATATAGCATGCCAGTAGAAAATATATATTTTCGGTTTTCAGATACTCATATAGCCTCTTTATATCCTTATCGGGTATTGTTGTCCTTATCTTCTTCTGATTGCGTTTGCTGATAGATGCTACGCCTTCCGACGGTTTTACTTTCACGTATTGATGTTCTGTCAGAAAGGAACTGAATATACGTATAAAAGCAAGGTAGTTGTTTCTTGTCTGTACCGAGTTCTTTCTACCTATATATATTTCTTCCAAAAAATCAGAGATAAACGCCCTGTCGAACTGATAAATGTAAACGATCGGTGTTTTTCTCAATTTATTCCACTCTTCTATATTCTTCAGCTTCGATATATAGTCTCTGTAAGTATCTTCTCTGAGTACTCCATCGTTTAAGTATTTAAGAATGATTTTTCGATAATGATTGCATGTATCAGTAAAGGTATGATATGCTTTTTCGTTTTCCGATTCTATCCACGGGTTCCATCCATCTTCGAGTTTTTGTATTAGCCGTTTCATCAGGCCGTCTGCGTAACGTCGTCTTTGCCCTATTTTTTCAATGTGGTTTAGTTTGATTTTTTTTCGGCGCATCTTCTGTTGTGCCGGATCGTATGCATAAAACTTTATATACCAGTCTACACCTTCAACTAGTGAAGGGACAGTATATTTTTTTATAGCATCGATATCTGTTGTTGATTTTATATTGTCAGGTTTCATGTCTTATAGATATTTTACAAAATCTAATTAAAACATACTGACCCGCTACTGACCCGCTAGTGTTATATAAAAAGAAAGGAAACTGTTTGCATAAAACAGTTTCCGCTTATTTTAGTTGCGGAGACCGGATTCGAACCGATGACCTCCAGGTTATGAGCCTGGCGAGCTACCACTGCTCCACCCCGCGATCTTGTGAGTGCAAAAGTATAGAAATAATCATAACATTCCAAATAAAAATGGGTAAATAAATAAATTATTTCTATACTTGTAAGTTACTTATTGATTACAAGGATGTTAAAAAAGAAATATATTACCACGTATAAGTAAGTCCAAAACCTACCATCTCATTATATTGAAAATATCCCCAATCTCCTTTTTTAGTCGGAGGTACACCATCGTCATAGCGCAAGTAGAAATAAATAGAAGTTGATAAAAATCTATTTAGGTTCATTGTGTATTTATTTTCACATTCAAATAGTATTTTCTCATAGTTTGTAAAATACATAATTCGACTTGTGAATTTGTTATATCGGTTAAATGAGTATGATATATCTGCCTTAACAGTAGACCCTAAATCCAGTTTACTTTTCTTCCCTTCATCTACTCCATATCTCGACTTGTCCACCATTGTATCAGCTACTAAAGTGTAGTTAATAGAGGCTGGAGATAGTTCTAACGACAAGTTTAATCGCTTGTATTTATCTTTAGGTGATATGTTTTCTGTAGTGTATCGCATACCAATACCCGAATTGACAACTAAAGGAGAAAATAAAGATCTTACTCTTGATTCACTGTTTACAGGATAACCTCTGAATATTGGTGTTTCTACCTTTAAGTTGACATTGTATGACCATTTTTTAAATGCAGTTATTCCAAAAAGACTACTGTTTCTTACATAATCTTCAATGATACTAATTTTATGGAATTTGTCGGCAGGTGTTCTCTGAACATTTAAACGCCATTCGAAAGTGTTTTCAAAACTAGTCTTGTTTTTCTTATACTTTACATTCAGCTTGTGATAATTAATTATGCTAAAGTTGCTATTCCCTCCATTGTACCAATTGTCTGAAAGCTCATTCTGATTTATCTGCAATGAATGTTCTCCTGTTCTGATCCAATACACCGGTTTTATTCGTATTTTCTCTACTTCCGGTTTATTGATGCCTATCGGATCATCAGTTGTAAGTAAATCTTGGAATATACTCTTTTTCTCGACTATAGTCTCCTTTAAGAGAGGAATGTCTTTAAAATGAAACGCATTCAATTTAACCCTTTGTGGGTTATTCATGTAGTATTGTCTTCTTTCAGCCTCTATCTCCTTAATCCGTGCAAGTTTAGGGGCAAATGTACTATCCGGAGATATCAAATGAAACTCGCTTGTAGTATCATTTTCTGATTTTTTTGATAAGAAGTCCATATCTGATGGTAATATCTTTCCATCAAAAACAACAGGTAAGAATACCGGATCAAAAATCACCGTATCTCTAAATGATACATGATCATCAAATGGCATCCAATCATTTTTTAGAATAAGCAGTCCTTTTTCATCTCTTAAAGGTTGCAGATTACTCGCATTTAATCCTTTTGCATAAGCAGAGTCGATTCTTAACGGAGCCGAAAATCCTTTGGTTGTATCTCGTGTTGAAATCTTCTTGAGTTGCCTGTCTATATTTGTTATATCTTTCAAAATACTATCTTTCTGTTGCCTTACAAGACCTGTATTCTGTGCATTTACAGATGTAGAAAATATAAACAAACATATAATAAAACAGAGGTAGACTTTATTTACTCTCATTTTACTTATCTTTTTCAGAGAAAGTTATCCTTAATAATTTTCATTTTATAAGATGCAAATTTAGTAATTAAATCCTATATTTAATGCTTTAAGTAATCTAAAACGTTTATTGTCGTATGTCGTCCAGGCTGAAAGATGTATTACAAAAAGCTGATGAAAAGAGGTGGATATTATCTTAAGTATGACACACAGTTTTTTTATTGGTATATTATCATTAGCTTTGAGTAAAGTTTATTAAATAAATATTGTAGATATATCTTTTAGAATTTCACAGCATTTACAAAACACTCTACTAGATTCTTCAATTTTAAATTGCAAAAGATTAATATACATTATATTAATTTAATGTTAAACCGAAATATTACAAACTTAAAAACTCATTATCATGAAAAAAATATTTTTATTCTTATTGTGTGCCTTTTTTTTTATTTTCCTGTAGTCAAGAAAATATAGATCAGCTATCAGAATCAGAAAATTATAATGCTCGAAAAAGTGAAAATATTTATGTTTGTACCGCTGACTTTTATGAAGGTAATGATTTTCCTTCAAATCAAAAAGCAGCGATTCTAAAAACGAAGAAATGGGAAGATGAAAGTATTATTACTATAAAGTTTTTAAATGGTAGTCCTTCTCTTGAAGATAAGGTTATGAAATATGTATTGGAATGGGGGAAACTTATTAATCTTGAATTTAGGAAAAATCCTAGAGGAAATGCTGATATCAAAGTGGCTTTTAAATGGAATGGAGATAAGACATCATGGTCTTATCATGGGACTGACAGCAAAACAATACTTCAGGATCAGCCGAGTATGAACTTTGGATGGCTTGATGAAAGTACTTCTGAAGAAGAGTTTAGACGTGTAGTTCTTCATGAATTTGGACATGCATTAGGTTTAGTTCATGAACATTTACATCCAATAAATAATATTCAATGGAATAAAGGCGTTGTATATGCATATTATGCACAGCAAGGATGGAATAAAGCTACTGTTGATCGCAACATTTTTAATAAATTTACGACTACGCAGACAAATTATAGTACATATGATAAATATTCAATTATGCACTATGATATACCTTCAAGTCATACTTTAAATAATTACTCTGTTGGCATAAATAATGTACTATCCCAAAAAGATATTGAGTTCATATCCCAGCAATATCCCATAAAAACGGCAAAGAATGCACTATTCTATGGGAAAGATCATATAAAAGTAGGTGAATCTAGAACATCTGAGAATGGAGTATATTCCCTGACCCTTGAAAATACAGGAGATCTAATTCTAAGAAAGAATAACAATACTATTCTTTGGTCAATTGAAACTGGTTATAATAATGTCACAGCAGTATCTATATCAATTGTTAGGTTTCAAATAAATTTAGATTTTAAACTGAGTTCTATCAGTAGACCTCTATCAGTACCTCTTTATATTGGAGATCGAATTTCATATGATTCATCGTTAAATCTTCGGATAGAAAATAATGGAAATCTTGTACTCGATACTGGGAATAAAATTATATGGAAGTCCAATACGGATGGGAAATAGTAATTTCTTATGGCATACCTTTTTAATTCAAATCTCCAAAATATTATATGAATATAATATTTTGGAGATTTTCTCTTTATATTGTTCATTATATGTTATACCATTATGTCCTTCATTCGTTAATATGACTAACGAATCTTCTTTTTTGAACAAGGAGCTAAGCATTATCGAATTCTTATAATTTATAACCATGTCTGCGTCTCCATGAAAAATAACAATGGGCATTTTACAATTAGTAATATATTTATATGTCTCTAATTTATATTTTACCAAAAAGCGAGGGATGACGGGGCAGATACCATGAATGATATCAGTCATAGAATAGTACGGAGCTTGTAGGATTAATAAGTGAGGATTATTGACTGATGCCAGCCAAGTTGCGGGGCATGTACCTATCGAATAGCCTAATACAATAATGTTATCTTCATCATACAATTCTTTCATTTTATTATAGGCCGTTTGTACATCTTCGAATAATCTTCTCTGACTACGAATTTCTCCTTCACTTTTGCCAAAACCTCTATAATCCAATAAAAATACATCGTATCCTAACTCTGTATAAAGAGAAGCCACACTTCCCCATGAATCTAAAGCTCCGGCGTTGCCATGCAGATAGAAAATTAACCCTTTAGATTCATGTGCTCTGAAAAGTAGTCCATTCAGCTTTAATCCATCGTCTGTTTGTATATATAGCCCCTCAAAATTTTCTTTAAAATTGAATTTATAATCTTTGCCTAACTTATCAGGATAGAACAAGAACCTTTCTTGGTAAAAGTAGAAAGCACCGCAAAATATTATATAAAAAGCTAATGCTATAGCAAGAAACCGAATCGCAATTTTTACCATTATATCGTATTCGTTATGTAATCAATAGGTAATAAAAAAGCATACATGGATAATTCATGTATGCTAAGTTAATATTAAATATAGAAAAGAATAAGCAGATATTACAAATTAAACTCTACACTTACAAATAAATATCTTTGTGATTTTGAATGATCAGGATTCAGATTTCTAAAGTTAGGAGCAATTTTCAATTGCTTTACCGGTTGAAATTCTACTCCGATCATCATCAACTGACCATCAAGACTATTCCATTCTGTATTAAAACTATTCGGAGCCGAAGAGTCTACAAGATCGTAACGAGCAAATGTTCTCCATTTAGGAGCCAGTGCGATTGATGTATAGACAGAATACCCGAAATAATCTTTCTTCTCAACAAATCCTTTGTTAAAAACGCGGTTGTATTCAGCACCGGCAGAAATATTTTTGTCTTTGTATCCTGCTAACACAGCCATTGTATATTGATCTTTAAAGTTTACATCTGTAACTCCTTCGGGTAAAGCATCTCTCAAGTTTTCACTTTCATTATAAACATCTCCGTATATGCGGAGTATCGTATTTTTTGTAGGATGAAGGCTCAGCCCGGCAGCATATTTCATACTATTATCCTTTTTGATCTTCTTATATCCTTCTCCGTTAGTGATCCCTAAATCTGCCGATATATACGGATTGAACGCATATTCTGCCGTTACTCCCATATCTACACTTGGTCCCATTTTGTTTAAGTCCTGAAATGATTTCATCACATAACGGTGCATCCAGTATGTTTCTTGTACGCTAAAGCCCATTAGCCCAATTAATCCGGCATTAACACTAAAGCCTTTATCACTCCAGTTTACAAAAGCATTTCGTAGATATACTTCGAGTCCATCGGAAGATGTTTTTCCTGCAGCGCCATCAATAACGACTTGAGCCTGTAACGTACGTGTGAATTTATAATTATATCCAAGGAGAGCTCTTGTGATATCAAACCCTGACTTATCATCATCACCAAAGCCTTTACTAAAATCAAGAAAGCTTCGAGCAATAACCTTCCCCGATGGCTTAAAGGCTAAAGAATCCTGAGCATAAGAGGTGGCACTACAAAGTATAGAAAATAGAAAGAAAATAGAAAAATATCGTTTCATACTCACAGTTTATAATTTCTCACAAAGTAAAATGAAAAGATTTGAAAATATAATCTTCACATTATTAATGTTTTGTTAAGATAATATGACGAAAAATATACAGAATGTGTATATTTGTGTATTGCGCTGTATTCTAAGTGAATAGTAAGTGCTTTTTATTTTATTTAAAATCACAGAAAGATTATTTGTCGCTGTGTAAAACTAAATTTAAAAAGCAAAGACGACTTCATTATAAAACACTACTTTTGCAACAACGCAAATTAATATTAATATGAAATATACAGAAGTAACTTTTACGTGCTCTCCCAACGACGAGATAGTTAACAGTATTCTATCTGCAACTATTGCTGATATAGGCTTCGAGAGCTTTGTTGAGAACGAACTGGGGACTACGGCATACATTCAAAGCGATTTGTTTGATGAGGCTCAATTGAACGAAATTTTAGAAAATTTTCCTTACGAAGCAAAGATAACTTATACCTATAAGGAGATTGAAGAGAAAAATTGGAACGAAGAATGGGAAAAAAACTATTTTCAGCCTTTGATTATCGATGATAAATGTATAATACAAAGCACCTTTCATAATGCTCCGGCGATATATGACTATAACATATATATAGATCCTAAAATGGCATTTGGAACCGGTCATCATCAAACTACCGAGCTGATGATAAGAGAAATATTGAAAGAAGACTTCACCGGAAGATCTTTGCTTGATATGGGTACCGGGACAGCTATCCTGGCTATCTTAGCCTCAATGCGTGGAGCCGGACCGATTGAAGCAATAGATATTGATCAGTGGGCATACGACAATGCGATGGAGAATATAAAATTGAATGGCATAGATAATATTACGGTTAGGATAGGAGGGGCAGACCTGCTCGCGGATATGGCTTTTGATGTTATATTAGCCAATATTAATCGAAATATCCTGCTGAATGATATTCATGCTTATGCATCTGTTTTAAATAACGGTGGATGCTTGTATATGAGCGGATTCTATATTGATGATATCCCCGTTATAACCGAAGAATGCAAAAAACATGGGTTAACATTCTGTCACAATACACAAAAAGACAATTGGACTGCAGTGAAATTCCAAAAGGCCTAAAACGACATACGAGGAGGCTTCTGAATGAAACCTCCTCGTATGTTTGAGTTAATTAGGTATTAGGCTTTAAGGTAAATAAAGATTGTTTGGTTATCATTACAAAGGAACTACATTTATGAGTCCTCGCCAAAAAAAAAAACATATTATAAAACATATTTTTTATAAATTTTGCTAACCATACATGCCGATCTCTTTAATATTTTAACATTTAAAATAGCCTAGTTCCCATAGATACTTGTTTCCAAATAACTAAGAACAAGATTATTATAAATAATTTAACAAAAGGGCTAGTTCATATAATCCCACATTGGTAACTGTATCGGTTTTTGAGTCAAACAACTTTGAGCCTTAGCATCCAAATACTTCTTATGTACCACTATACGAAACATATACTCGCTAAACCATTTATCTGTAAAGGTTAAGTATCCCTTGTTTCCTGATGCTGCACCCCAACTATTTTCAAACTCCCATTTAATAGGCTGATCGCTCATATCCGTATCACATCCAACAAGAGTCATGGCATGCGTGGATCCACTTTGACGGGTTAAAATGCGCGCTTTTTTGTCCATCGACAAGTTTACACCCAGCAATGATTCATAATCATACATTTCGGGATCTAATATACCTGATTCTCTATTCATTTGTTTGCCAACATCGCATGAAGCGTACATCGGCTCATTGCTTTTTATAGAGGCTAATGCTGCTTTCTTAATATCTTCATTTGGCAAGTTCAGATATATCCAGTTTATACCTTCTATTGTGTTTTTATAATTCTGGATCTCATACAACTTGTAATATTCGCGTGTAGGATCATTCATTATCATTATATAGTTGCTCGGAGAATAATCTTCCGGTGTAATCTCTTTATAAAACTGTTGAGGCGTATAGCTGCTGAGTTCTTTTACGCTTCCGTTTTTATCCTTATATCTCCATGTAAACTGTTTTGGGGGCTCGCCAAGGCAAAGAACCAGAATTCGGTATACATCTTTCAGTATAGTTGCTTTTTCGTTTCTTAACTCCTGTATCTTTTTTCCTGAAGCTGCTTGTTCACGAAGATTATATCCTCCTCGACGCAGTTTTTCGTTTACAAGGTTAATCATCTGTCTCGTGTTATTCGAGTGTGCTGTTTCCGGCATTACTTCTTGAGGTACAACACCATATTTTGGTCCAAGATTGTAATATAGATTCCAAACCCCACCATCACTTACAGGTGACTTGAAGAGATATTCTACGGTGCGATCATCGAAAGAATCTTTGCTTGTTGCGATTATATTTTCTAAAAATAAATTTGATTTTTCAAATATATCCCAGAAATATAGATAATTGTGAGAGAAGTCAAATTCACTCAGATTGTATTTTTCGATGATGGAAGGGCGCAATACATTCATGGACGTAAACATCCAGCATCGTCCCGAACTTTTTTGATCAGTGATACCTTTAACATTTACCCGATATTTAAAGTAATGGTCTATTTTCCCTTGAAGGCTGTTGTTTAACGCATTTGCAGTAATGTTGGCATTTGATGTCAGAACGTTTTGGATAGCCTTAGTAGCGGGGTCTTCTTTAAAGCTAGACTGTATTTCCTGTAATTCTTTCTCGGTGA
This sequence comes from Dysgonomonas sp. 37-18, assembly GCF_001899125.1. Taxonomy (NCBI): domain Bacteria; kingdom Pseudomonadati; phylum Bacteroidota; class Bacteroidia; order Bacteroidales; family Dysgonomonadaceae; genus Dysgonomonas; species Dysgonomonas sp. 37-18. Next base: position 10,916 of record NZ_MKVC01000046.1, read on the forward strand.
TACTTTGAGAAGAAACAGCAAGAGAAAAACATAGCAAAAATCCCGTGAATAGATGTTTTTTCATAAAATATGTCTTTTATATTTGAATGTATAATAACTAATTATGCAAAAATACGAAATATTGATAGATATTTGTTCTACATACTGATTATAATAAATATTTGTTTAAACATAATGCTTAATCTTCATCAAAGACTTTTATCTTTGCATCGTTAAAAAAAATATCTAAGAAATGACTTCAGAAATACAACCGGCATATTCGAAACAAAGAATTAGATATGCTGTTTTATCTATTTTTATTGCTCAAGGATTATGCTTTGCCAGTTGGGCTAGCCGCCTTCCGGATATAAAGAAAGATTTTAATGTCGAAAGTTATCTACATTACGGACTATTAATGTTTCTGCTTCCGATGGGAAAGTTTATCGCTATTCCTGCAGTTGGTTTTCTGCTTCCTCGTTTAGGTAGCAAAAAAACTGTTTTAATTAGCATTATCGGATATGCGCTGTCCTTGTTTTTGGTTAGTATTGTACCCGGAATTACAGGATTAGGGATAACATTGTTCTTATTCGGTATATTTTGGAATATGACTGATATTTCGTTGAATACGCAGGCTATTGAAGTTGAACGTATTTACGGAAAGCCCATAATTGCTACATTTCATGCGAGTTGGAGCTTATCTGCGTGTATCGGAGCTATTATTGGTTATTCGATGATCAATCTGAATGTTATTACTTTCTATCATTTTCTAGGTATGACTTTGCTTGCTATAGCTATTGTTATGCTTAATTACAAATATCTTCAAGAACCTGCTAAAGCTGTTGAAAAGGAAGAGAATTTAAATGTTGCACAAGGTTCCAAAGCGAAAACAGGCAAATTGCATCTTCCTGAGTCGCTTCTCATACAGCTTGGATTGGTATGGTTATTGGCTCTTATCGTTGAAAATACAATGTTTGAATGGAGCGATGTGTATTTTCAGTCTGTGATCAAGGCACCGGAATCATTGCAAGTTGGATTTCTTGTATTTATGGTGATGATGTTTGCGGGGCGTATGCTCACTAACTTTGCATATACTATTTGGCAGAAAAAGACCGTATTGCAAATAGCAGGGGCACTTATTTTTGCAGGATTTATTATTTCCTCCCTTTTCATCGGATATTCCGACGCTTTAATCACCAAAGTAATTATTACGTCTATAGGGTTTATGCTCATCGGTTTAGGGATTTCTTGTGTTGTGCCTACTATCTACAGTATTGTAGGAGATAAGGCTAAAACTCCGGTGGGAACGGCGTTAACTATCATGTCGAGTATTAGTTTCGTTGGTCCATTTATCTCTCCATTGCTTGTAGGTTCTGTATCCGATGCTTACGGACCCAAATGGGCATATCTTATTATGAGTGTAGTTGGATTACTGATAATAGCGGCAGTATCGTTCGTGAAGAATTTAAGAAAATAGATAATTCGGTCTTATAAATAGAAAAAGGCTTTTAGTTGTTATCTAAAAGCCTTTTTTATGTATTATAAATTCAGAATAATTAAAATTCAGGTATAATCTGTTCGGCATTCTTAATCCGATCTTCAACATCTTCTTTTGTTCCGTTGAAAGGGCCCGATCCTTCTATTTTTATGGTCGCCATAGCTGCCGCAAACTTTCCGGCATCTTCTATTGTTGCTCCTTTAGCTCTCTGATATAAGTAGCCTGTAACGTAAGTATCGCCACATCCTGTTGCGTCCACTATATCTTTCGGCTTATAAGCAGGTATTTTATAGAAGTTGTTTCCATCATAGATAACAGATCCCAGACTGCCTAAAGTAACCAAAACTTCTTTTACTCCCCAAGCGTGAAGCTGTTTTGATGCCTGTTTAATGTCTTTCATGCCTGTAAGAACTTCCATTTCCAGGTCATTCACTTTCAGAACATGAACATGTTTTAGTATCTCTTCTTTATTAGCCCAGTCTATAGGGTAGACATTTTGGTCTCTCACCTCTCTTAAATACCCTTGAGAGTCTATCGCTATCAAGCCTTTTTTAGAAAGATATTCTACCAGCTCCAATGAGAAATCATCGGCAAGTAAAGCACCTAAAAGGAATATGTTGGCATCTATATCTTTTAGTGCATCAACAGAAAAAGGATCAGCTTTTGCCAACACTCGTTGAGTTCGGTTATTCTGATTCTCTTCATAGATGTTTTCAAAATAGACAGAGTGCTTACTCGGTACTACATGCACATCTACGTCTTTTGAACGTAAATCGTCCACTACAGACATTTCTGACTGAGCCAGCGATGCTACCAATGTATAATTTATATCGGTAAAATGACGAATAGCGTGTGAAAAATAAAAAGCCGTACCGCCGGGCATATGCACTGTGCTTTTGGGTGTAACTACTTTATCTAAAGTAATATGCCCAATGCAACAAAGATCATGTTTTTGCATTACTTATTTTTTTGAAATGCAAAAGTAGTAAAATTAAGTTATACCGAAGTTCTCATTTCAATTTTATTCTCTTTTTTGATAATACTAAGAGTCAGCAAAAAATGTATTTTATCTTCAATTTTTTTTGATAAGTTCAGATTATTTCCATCCTGTTAAACGATTTTCACTAGACTAATAAAGCCAATTATATTTTATTTATTCATACTTTTTTCTTTTCTTTGTTTTTGGCTTGGATACAATATCTGAACCGATACGCAATAATAGGAAATGAAAAAGTATTTATTTATAATATTAGGCTTAATCTCATTAGGCCTTGGACTATTGGGAATAGTAACTCCGGGACTTCCAACCACACCATTTATCCTTCTTACCGGCGTCTTATTTGCTAAGAGCTCGCCTCGTCTTCATCAGAAATTGTTAGATCATAAGATCACAGGACCATATATAAGGCGCGTCAATAATGGCTTTAGTACAAAAGGGTTGATTATATCTATTAGTATCATGTGGACTATGATAATCCTTACTACATTAGTTGTGTTTAAAAGTAATCAGACAATGCAATTCGTAATGTTGGGATTAGGTTTTGTCGGTACTGTTTCTCAAATAATTGTTTTACGTAAGAGAAAAAAGAAAGAAAAGGTTCTGTTAACACTTGATAACGAAGAAAAAGATAATAATAAGCTGAAGGCCTCTTAATGGGCACAAAAGAGAGTATTTATATTATAAAAATGTTGATGTTATATTTTGTTATTTTATGATATTTATTTTCCTTTGTATATGAAGGGTTATAGACTAAAAAAACAATCTAATTAAATTATGGAGAACAACGATCAGAACAATCAAATTCAAATAGAACTGCCAGATGATATTGCACAAGGCATATATTCTAATCTGGCTATTATAGCCCATTCGTCATCAGAATTTGTTATCGATTTTGTACGTATTTTGCCCGGTATGCCCAAAGCCAAAGTACAATCGAGAATAGTAATTACCCCTGAACATGCTAAACGTCTGTTGTATGCTCTGAATGAAAACATTAACCGATTTGAATCTCAAAATGGATCCATACAAGTTGATAATTCGGCAGGTTTTTTACCACCGATAAACGGTCCTATTGGAGAAGCTTAAATCAGGTATTTTATAAATAAATACAAAAAGCAAGAGAAATGAAAATTGGTATTCCTAAAGAGCTGAAAGCATTTGAAAATCGCGTTGCCGTTACGCCGGCAGGTGTGCATGAGTTGGTTGTCTGTGGACATGAGGTATATATAGAAGCCGGAGCCGGACTTGGCAGCGGAATCAATGATACTGATTACACAGCTTCCGGTGCTAAAATATTAACTACGGCAGAAGAAATTTATGCCATTTCGGATATGATTGTGAAGGTTAAGGAACCTATCCCGCAAGAATATCATCTTATCCGCGAGAATCAAATAGTGTTTACGTATTTCCATTTTGCATCTAGTCTTGAGCTAACAGAAGCTATGATAAAGAGCAAAGCTATCTGTATAGCATACGAGACCGTTGAATTGCCCGACCGCTCCTTACCGCTACTTATACCGATGAGTGAAGTGGCCGGACGTATGGCTATTCAAGAAGGAGCTCGTTTCCTTGAAAAGCCGCATCTGGGAAAAGGCGTCTTGCTTGGTGGTGTTCCGGGTGTGAAACCTGCGCACGTAATTGTAATAGGTGGTGGTATTGTTGGAGCCCAGTCGGCTAAAATAGCTGCCGGAATAGGTGCAAAAGTAACCATTCTGGATAAGAGTCTTCCGCGTCTTCGCTATTTGAGCGATATTATGCCGGCCAATGTTACAACAAGATATTCTGATACGCATACAATAAAAGAGCTGATAAAGGATGCTGACCTTATAGTGGGTGCTGTGCTTATTGCTGGCGATAAGGCTCCTCAGGTAATATCTAGAGCGATGCTTAAAGATATGCAGCCGGGAACCGTTATGGTGGATGTGGCTATCGACCAAGGAGGCTGTTTTGAGACATCAAAACCAACAACGCATTTAGATCCTGTGTTTGTTATTGATGATGTAGTGCATTACTGTGTTGCCAATATACCGGGAGCTGTTCCGATGACTTCAACGTTAGCTTTGACTAATGCTACTTTGCCGTATGCATTAAATCTGGCTAATATGGGCTGGGAGGCAGCATGCCGTGAGCATAAAGATCTACGCAAAGGATTGAATATTGTAAAAGGAGACGTTGTATATAAGGCCGTTGCTCAAAACTTCGGACTAGAATATAAAGAGTTTCAATTTTAAAAAAATAAACAGACATAATAGAGCAGATATCTGAATTCAATTTTTCCTAACTTTTTGGCAAGCTAACTTATAAATAAGGTAAGGCTGATTGTGTAAGTGAAACGTTGATCAAGATATCGACAATAAACGAGTAAAATAAAATCCTCATATATTTACTAATATAAAATTATTATTTATGGAACTACTAAATGCATCGTTAATAGACTGGTCTAGAGGTCAGTTTGCTATGACAGCAATGTATCACTGGTTGTTTGTTCCTTTGACATTGGGTCTGGGGGTCATTATGGCAATCATGGAGACAATGTATGTGCGTACAGGCAATGAAGAGTGGAAAAAAACTGCGAAATTTTGGATGACTATTTTTGGTATCAACTTTGCTATCGGAGTTGCTACAGGGATTATCATGGAATTTCAGTTTGGTACCAACTGGTCAAACTACAGCTGGTTTGTAGGAGATATTTTTGGTGCGCCATTGGCTATTGAAGCTATTGTTGCATTCTTTATGGAGGCAACATTTATTTCCATCATGTTCTTTGGATGGAAACGTGTAAGCAAGAAGGTGCACTTGGCTGCCACTTGGTTAACTATTACAGGTGCAACCCTGTCTGCTGTATGGATATTGGTGGCTAATGCTTGGATGCAATTTCCTGTTGGCATGGAATTTAATCCGGACACAACTCGTAACGAAATGGTTGACTTCTGGGCTGTAGCCTTGTCGCCGGTAGCTATAAACAAATTTTTCCATACAGTCCTTTCCAGCTGGATCTTGGGAGCTGTATTTGTGATGGGTATAGCAGCATGGTATATGCTTAAGAAAAGGGACACAGAGTTTGCTCAACAAAGTATGAAGGTTGCTACAGTTTTCGGATTGATAGCATCGTTACTTACTATTTATACAGGTCACGGTTCGGCTGTACAAGTAGCAGAAAAACAACCGATGAAACTGGCTGTAATGGAAGGTCTCTATGAAGGGGGCACAAACGAAGGATTGGTACTTTTTGGTATTCCGAATCCTTCTAAAAAATCATTCAATGACGGAGAAGATGCGTTCTTATTTCCTCCAATTAAACTTCCGGGTGCACTCTCTCTAATCGCATTCTATGATACGGAGGCATACGTGCCGGGTATTAAAGATATCATAGATGGGGGGTATCCAAAACCGGATGGAACAACTGCCTTGTCTTTTGCCGAAATGCAATCTAAAGGTAAAGCTGCTATACAGGCATTGGCAGACTATAAGAAGGCTAAAAAAGACGGAGATGATGCTTCGGCAACACAATATAAAGAAACATTGAAAGCTAACTTTGCTTACTTCGGGTATGGCTATCTTGATAGCCCCGAGCAGTTAGTTCCTAACTTATCTAAAACCGTATATTGGAGTTTCCACATTATGGTTTATCTGGGTGGATATTTTATCCTATTGTTCATGGTTATGACATTCTTTGTTTATCGAAGAAAAGATCTTGAGCAGAAAAAGTGGCTTTTGTGGATTTGTCTTTGGACCATCCCATTGGTATATGTTGCAAGTCAGGCGGGATGGTTAGTTGCCGAAGTGGGGCGTCAGCCTTGGGCTATACAAGATGTACTTCCTCTACAAGCTGCAGTGTCTGCGGTATCTACTCAATCTGTAGTGATAACATTCTGTTTGTTTTTGGCATTGTTTACCGCACTGCTTATTGCAGAGATACGTATTATGCTGAACCAAATTAAAAAAGGACCGGCAGGCTCACACTAAAACTTGATTTTTTAACTAAAAAAAGATATAACTATGGATTATTCATTTTTACAACATTATTGGTGGTTCCTTATATGCCTGATCGGGGGGATATTTGCATTCCTCTTGTTTGTTCAGGGTGGACAGTCGATGCTTTTCTCATTAGCTAAAGACGAAAAGGAACGCATGATATTGGTAAATGCATTAGGCCGTAAATGGGAATATACATTTACTACCCTTGTGACATTTGGAGGTGCATTGTTTGCATCCTTTCCATTGTTCTACTCTACCAGCTTTGGTGGTGCATATTGGGTATGGATGGCTATTTTATTCTGCTTTGTATTGCAGGCTGTATCATACGAATTTCAGTCGAAACCGGGCAATGTGTTTGGGCGTAATACTTACAGATGGTTCTTGTTTTGCAACGGACTATTAGGTACTTTTCTTGTAGGTGCGGCATTAGCCACATTCTTTACAGGATCAGATTTCACGGTGAATAAAGGAAATATGACAGATGTTTTGAATCCTGTTATCAGCCGTTGGGGTACTGAATGGCACGGACTTGAGGCTCTTGCTGACGCTCGTTGCTGGTTGCTAGGATTGACAGTGTTTTTCCTTGCCCGTACATTGGCTTGTTTGTTCTTTATCAACCGTCTTCAAGATGCTACTTTAGTAAGTCGTTCCAGAAAATATTTATTACTTAATGCAATTCCTTTTGTCGTGTTCTTCCTTGCATTTGTTATATGGACGTTTTTAGCAAAAGGTTATGCTGTAGATCCTGTGACGAAAGTAGTGGAGCTTGTACAATACAAATACTTCTTAAACATGATAGAAATGCCAATCGTAGGAGTTGTATTCCTTGTTGGGGTTCTGCTGGTATTGTTTGGTATTGGTAAAACATTATTAAGTAAGGAATATCATTCCGGTATTTGGTTTAGTGGCGTGGGTACAGTGCTAACAGTGTGTATGTTGTTGCTTATTACAGGCTTTAACAATACTGCTTACTATCCATCTTCTACAGATCTTCAGAGTTCTCTGACTATCGAAAATTCTTCATCGAGTGAGTTTACCCTTACTGTGATGAGTGTAGTTTCTTTATTTGTTCCATTTGTATTAGGATATATTATCTATGCTTGGAACTCTTTAGAGAAGAAAAAATTCGATGTCAAAGATTTGAAAGACGACGGACACGTGTATTAATATTGTATAGATATAATATAGATAAAATGGATGCCATTATAAATGGCATCCATTTTTTTTATAAAGCTGAAGGAGATTAGCCCTATAAAAAAGAGAATTTGTAAGCTTTTATATATTTTATTTATCTTAAAATTGAAATTATATTTTCAATTTTCTATCAATCTATTGAATATTTTATCAAAATATTCAATTTGTCTAAAATGTGTAAATATTCAGATACTTATAACTATTCGTAAATATTAGGTTGAATGAACATTTGATCTGATTATTTTGTTTATAATATCGAATCAAATAGTGAACATGTTTACACTCCGTCAAATAGAAGACGCTCATTCTAAAGTTAAGAGTGGTGCTGATTTTCCTCAGTATATCCGCGATCTTATTGCCATGGGGGTATCAAGGTATTCTATTTATGTGAATGATGGTCATGCCGAATACATCAGCAATGATGGACGCATAGTTTTGTCGGAGGCTGAGTATGAAAAATTACATATAATATCTGATACTGATATTATAAAATTTAAGCAGTATCTGAGAGCACATCAACAAGGTAAGACTAATTACTTTACTTTTTGTGAGAATTCGGCAGAAACAGGTATTTATAAATGGGAAATAGATACAGCAAATAAGACTTGTATTTACTATGATTCATTTGGGAACTTTGTCCTAGAAGAAAAAATACCGATATGAGAATTATTCTGAGCTCTGTTACTCTTATTAGGTCTTAAAGAAGAACTAAAACTTATAACGACTAAAAGAACAAAAATAATGATATAAATCTATTTATCTATTTCATTCTTAGATATTATGCGTAATTAAAAAACTGGAGAATGAAATTCAGGTATTCTATACTATGTATTAACAGATCGCAGTAGTACCCTTACTCATCAAAATAATTTATTCAAAAAAAATAATTATTCAAAGTGAGAATTGAGAAGAATATCTATAATAGTCGGACTTTCCAACCTTTTCAATTTGACTCCGTATTCTTCTATTTACCTATTAGAATACGGAGATTTAATATCTACACCTTTCTTATAATTAACTAAAAACATTAACTTATATACTTTTTAGGTAGTAGGATCGTTTATATTACGTAATTTGCCGAATAAAACTTGTTAAATGTTTCTTATTGCTAGAATTTTAAAGTATTGTAAATTTATATTTCTTCTAATATTTTTATTAACTCCTTTTATAATCCGGGCTCAGGTAGATAGTACATACATTCAACCGTATGAACATGAGCTGTCTCTGAAACCTCATGTATATTATAAATATACTTCACTAACTCATGAGATAGATGATAATAATGAAATAACCTATATGCCCAATAGTCCTGTGAGTTTGGGACTAGGCATCACGTACAAAAATTATTCTATAAGTGGGGGATATGGGTTTGGATTTATGCGCGATAAGGATCGGGGAAAGACGGCGATATTTGATTTTCAATATCACTATTATGGACGAAAATTTATCGCTGATGTTTTTTTTCAACAATATAAAGGTTTTTATACTGAGCAAAATGATGAGGTGTTTACTCTGTATCCCGATATAAGTATAATCCAATATGGAGTGTTTGGACAGTATGTATTCAATAATAAGAAATTTTCTTATAAAGCAGCATTTAACCAAAGTGAAAAGCAACTCAAATCTGCCGGAAGCTGGCAATTGGGTGGAGGAATATACTACAATCAAGTACGCTCTGATAGTACATTACAGCTAAACCAATATAAGAGATTAAGAAACTATCAATTGAGTGTTAGTGGAGGATATGTTTATAATTGGATAATCAGTAAAAACTTCTATTTATCGGGAGGCGTCTCAGTGGGTTTGAATATAGGAAGCGAGAATCTGAGCTCTTTCAAAAAAGTTGAAATCTCCCCATCCGTATTTCCTCGTATATCTATGGGGTATAATGCGGAGGATTGGTCTATTTGTTTGTCTGTGGTTGTGAATCAGATATATGTTGCTAATTCTAAGCTGTTGAAAATGACTTTAAATACGGGAACTATGCAGATGAGCTACACTAAACGATTTAGTGTTACTCCTAAATTTGTGAAGAAAATAAAATATATCAATTAATATCTGAAACTATAATATATAAAAAAGCTCCTTAGTAATAAGGAGCTTTTTTAATATCTAAAAGTTGTTTTTTTCTTAATAGCGAGCTTCTACTGCATTCCAGTCGATAATCTTCCAAAGCTCAGCAAGATGGTCTGCGCGACGGTTTTGATAGTCTAGATAATATGCATGTTCCCATACATCAAAGCCCAATAGTGGAGTTAATCCTTTTGTAATCGGATTTCCTGCATTAGGTTCTTTTGTTATTTGTAGTTTTCCTGCATTATCTTTTGCAAGCCATACCCATCCTGAACCAAATACTCCTGTACCGGCTGTTACAAATTCTTTCTTGAAGTTTTCGAAAGATCCCCACTCAGCATTGATCGCTTCGGCAAGTTTACCTTTAGGTTCGCCGCCACCGTTAGGACTGAATGAAAGGAAATATATGTTGTGGTTCAATGTCTGGCCGGCATTGTTAAAAATAGCTCCATCGCTTTCTTTTACAATTGTTTCTAGGTCTGCATTTTCAAACTTAGTACCTTGAATCAGATTGTTCAGATTTGTAATATAAGTCTGAAGGTGTTTACCATAATGTAATTCAATTGTTTGTTGACCAATTACAGGTTCTAGAGCATTTGTTGCATACGGCAACTTTGGTAATTCAAATTTCATAGTTCTTGTTTTTTGATTGTTATTATTTATATTTTGTGCGTTTACAGAGCTGATTATCAGTCCTGAGAGCATTATACACGTGAATAAAATCTTTTTCATATATAGTGTTCTTTATCTTTGTATATAATATGTAAACAATTGTCCTCCGTATTTGTTTATTACAGAACTCTAGATTTGCTATCGATTGTTTTTAACAGATTATTGTTAAAATCTATAAGCATTGAGTAATAATAGGTTTAATATAAAATTACTGGTATAAAATAGAAATATGTTTTCAGAATTAATCTGTACTTTTGCTTACGGAAAAAACGAAAACCTAAAGTTATGCTTTTTTTAGAATCATCATCCATTTTATCGGAAGTAATAGAAGATAATCATCAGCTGATACCTGTTGTTAATCGTTTTGGAATCAAGCTCGGACTTGGTGATAAAAGTATAGGCGAGATATGCGATTCGGTTGGAGTAAATACAGAATTTTTTCTTGTAATACTGAATACTTTTCTTAACGAAGATTATTTTCCTCAAAAGAAGCTTCAGAAGTTCGATATCCAGCTTGTTATTAAGTATTTGAAGCAGACAGATGCATATCTGATTCATGGGCAGTTATACAACTTTGAGAAGCATCTGAAAGCTTTCATCGGTATGAGCGACCCCAACAATGCTCAAATGAAACTCATCAGTAGACTGTTTTCCGAATTTAAAGAGGAATTAATGGTTCAGATAGAGCAGGGAATGGTAAATGGAGATGCTCCTCTTGCCTTGTTGACCGATCTCAAGAGCATCATAATAAGGCATATATCGGGTAATTTTAATGAGAATATGTGTTATGCTGTTATATTTACAATAGACAGCTTTCAGAAAGATCTGGAGAAGCATAATCGCATAAGAGAAAAGGTGCTGAAACCAATGATTGACGAATTGTCCGAATCGGGAATTGAAGACCTGCAAGAACTTTTTGTTAGTGGCCGCATTACGCGTGATAACAAGAGGCAGCCTCTATCTGAAAGAGAACTGGATGTCCTTCGTCTTATTGCATTAGGCTTTTTAAATAAAGAGGTGGCAGATAAATTAAATATAAGTTTGAACACAGTGCTTTCGCACAGAAAAAATATAACAGCTAAGCTCGGAATAAAAACAGTTTCTGGACTTATCTTTTATTGTATAACACATGGCTATATTTCAGCCGATGAAATTGAATTATAGAGAATCGTATGGAAAAGAAAAACAGGTATTTGTCGTTTGAGCTTATTTTTGCTCTGCTTTTTATTATAGCTTTCTTTCTTCCCTGGCTCGATAAGTGGGGTGTTAAAATTGTAGGGTGGGATGTGCCCGATTTACAAAAAAAGATAACGAAGGCTACCAACTTTATTAAGTTCTTTTCCAAGAATAAAGAGTGGGTATATAGTACTCATGTGGTCTATTTAGTACCTTTGTTTAGTGTAATTACAATTGGTTTTTGGATTATGCTAAGACAAAAAACGGCAAGAGTTCTTTTACTAATAACAAGTATATTTGCTTTCATTGTTTCTCTGAACTTGTTCTACAAACTGCCGGGAGCGGGTAGTGGCGTATATTTGTTGTGTGCTGCTTCTATCTTGTCGATAATTTATCTGGTTGTTGTTTTCCGAAGCAAGAAAGAGAATAAGAAAGACTTGATTGAGACTACTCCTGAGATTGATGGAAAAGAAATAGAATAAACAATACTCTCATATATTATAAAATCACCCCGATCATACAATATGACCGGGGTGATTGTTTATATATAATTTTATAATTCCTACTTTGTTATACGTTCAAGCCATTTCAGCATTGCAAACATAATAATCATTGAGACAAAACATGCTGCGATAAATACAGCCCATGTAGACCATAATGGAGTACTTGTATATAAAACAGCTCCGATCCAAAGGAATGAATTGGCTAGAGCTGTTGCGCCAAGCCAACAACCTTGCATAAGTCCCTGATATTTAGGTGGTGCGACTTTCGATACGAATGAGATTCCAAGTGGACTGATAAATAATTCAGCTATTGTAAGAATAAGATATGTAACAATTAACAATAATGGAGTTATTTTCATTGTTGCAGGCAATCCTCCAGCCATAGCTTTAACTTCTGAAGCTTCGGGCATACTTATGGTTCCTATTAATAGAACAGCGTATGCTATAGCAGCAATACCCATACCTATCGCAATTTTTTTAGGAGTTGAAGGTTCCTTCCCTTTTGATCGTAACCAACCAAATACAGCAAGTATAATCGGGGTTAGGAATACAACGAAGAAAGGATTTATTGATTGAAATAATTCAGCTCCTTCAAGAACGAAAATACCAAGGTCAATTCTAATACTTTCTAAATTAATATAATCTTTTGCAAAGTAGGTGAGGGTTGCGCCATTTTGATGGAATGAAAGCCAAAAGAAGACAACTACAGCAAATACAGCGAACAATGCATATAGACGTTGTTTAATTTCTTTTATATCCATTTCTTTTTCGGATATGGATTCAACTGTATTAGCAGCCTCTTTTTTCTGAGCTGGATCTGGAAATCTTTTTTTGTTTATCATATAAACAGTAAGAGAGATTAACATAGCTAAAATAGCTACGCCAAACGCATAGTGAAATCCAGTCGTAAAAACATTCAAGTACTCATTTGAGAAACTTGTTAAATCAGCAGGCAGAGTATTATTTACTGTGGCACTAGAAACTAATTTTTCAAAATCAGCAATTTTATCTGATCCAATATTGCCATTTAAGTATTCGTGACAACGTTCAGGTAAAGCTCCATTATATAGGAATCCATGGGCTTTTAGCCACCAGTTTCTCATACCTACGGCTATAACAGGTGCAAAAATGGCTCCAACATTAATAAACATATAAAACAATGAAAATCCTGAATCGCGCATTTTCCCATATTCTGGATTGTCATACATCTGACCGACTAGAGCTTGTAAATTACCTTTAAATAAGCCGTTTCCAAAAGCAATAGCAAGGAGACCCAAACACGTTATAACCAAAAATAAAGGCATATTTGAAACAGGAGTCGGGGTTGGTATGGCTATTATTAAATAGCCAATGGCCATAATGATGATCCCCATTTGTATGGTACTTTTATATTTTTTTGTTCTATCTGCAATGATACCACCAACAAGTGCTAGCCCATAGATAGAACCATAGAATATAGAGTAAACTACAGTTGCGGTTGTTTCATTTAATCCGAACTTCGACATCAGGAACAGAGTTAATATAGCCATCATAATATAGAAGCCGAAACGTTCTCCCATATTTGATAATGATGCTGCTAATAAACCTTTAGGATGATTTTTAAACATACGATCGTATTTAAGATTAATATTATTATATTTTTATAGATTTTGAGTGGACTAAACTTAAAGCAGTACAAATATAACCAAACATAGTTTAAAATCTTCTAGCCATAGTATATTAAATAACATAAAACGCCAGAATATTTGTACTTTATGAGAATAAGATAGTCTTATTTTTATATACCAATATGCGCCGTTTCAGGTGACTTTCTATGGCATGAGAGAGTACAATTTTCTCTAAGTCCTGACCTTTGCGTACCAGATTCTCAACGCTGTCACGGTGAGTGATACGTGTAATATCCTGTTCTATAATCGGCCCCGCATCAAGCTCGGTTGTTACATAGTGGCTTGTAGCCCCTATTATTTTTACTCCTCGTTCGTAAGCCGCATGATATGGTCTTGCACCTACAAAGGCGGGTAAAAAGGAATGATGTATATTGATTATTTTGTTTGGATATGACTCAATAAACTTATCGGTCAGTATCTGCATATAGCGAGCTAAAACAATAAAGTCGATCTTCTTTTCTTCTAAGAGAACGAGTTGTTTTGCTTCTATTTCGTCCTTATTGTCTTTGTTGAGCTTTAGTACATGATATTCAATTCCAAAGCGTTCTGCTACCCAGCGTAGGTCTTCGTGATTGCTGATGATGAGAGGTATCTCTACTTTCCATTCTCCGGCTGTGTAGCGAGCCAGTATATCAAAAAGGCAATGCGACATTTTGGAAACAAAAACGGCCATACGAGGTGTATGGTCGTTAAAGTATAACCTGAATGTCATGTTATACTTGTTCGCATATAGGGTTTGGAAGTAGTCACTTATTTTCTCCTTCGGAATAATGAAGTTTGAGAGATCCCATTCTATACGCATAAAGAACGTATTTTCCTGTTTATCTACATGCTGCTCCAAATTGATGATATTTCCACCGTTTATATTGATAAAGTCGGTAACTGCGGCTACCAGTCCCGGACGATCGGGCGATGAAATAAGGATAATTGCGTGTGCGTTGTTATTCATATAATGATGTTAATCTTCTTCGATTACAAGATTGTCGATAATAAACTCTTGTCTTTCGGGTGTATTCTTGCCCATATAGAAGTTGAGCATGTTGCTTACCGAGTCTTCTTTTTTCATCGATACACGGTCGAGGCGAATATCTTTTCCTATGAAATGAACGAATTCATCGGGAGATATTTCCCCCAATCCTTTAAATCGTGTTATCTCCGGATTCGAACCCAGTTTTTTGATTGCATTCAGTCGTTCTTCTTCTGTATAGCAATAGATTGTCTCTTTCTTGTTACGCACACGGAAGAGAGGTGTTTGAAGAATATATACATGGTTTTTCTTTATCAGATCGGGGAAGAACTGTAAGAAAAATGTGAGTAACAACAAGCGTATATGCATCCCGTCGGTGTCGGCATCGGTTGCAATAATTATTTTGTTGTAGCGTAATCCATCCAATCCGTCTTCTATATTCAAAGCAGCCTGTAGAAGGTTGAACTCTTCATTTTCGTAGACGATCTTCTTTGTTAGCCCAAAACTGTTTAGTGGTTTACCTCGCAGGCTGAATACAGCTTGCAGATTAGGATTGCGGCTTTTTGTAATCGATCCACTCGCAGAGTCGCCCTCGGTGATAAATATGCTTGTTTCTTCCAGATTGTCTCCTTTGGCATCACTGTAATGTATACGACAGTCACGTAACTTTTTATTGTGCAGGTTCGCTTTCTTGGCACGTTCGCGAGCCAGTTTTGTTACGCCTGCAATAGCTTTACGCTCTTTTTCCGATTCCAGGATTTTTTTCAATAAAGCTTCTGAAGTATCCGCATGCTTGTGTAAATAGTTATCCAGTTCTTTCTTTAAGAAATCACCGATAAATTTCTGAACAGAAGGACCTCCGGGTCCCATATCTTTAGATCCGAGCTTAGTCTTTGTTTGTGACTCAAAAACCGGTTCTTCTACTTTTACACTTATTGCCGCAACTATTCCGCTACGGATATCTGCGTAATCGAAATTCTTGTTATAGAATTCTTTTATCACACGAGATAGTGATTCGCGAAAAGCCGACTGGTGTGTTCCCCCTTGTGTTGTATGCTGTCCATTCACAAATGAGTAATATTCTTCTCCATACTGATCTGTATGTGTGATCACGACCTCTATATCTGCCTCCTTCATGTGGATGATAGGGTATAAAGGCTCGGAAGTCATATACTCATTAAGCAAATCTACAAGACCATTTTTGGAGTGGAATTTCTTTCCATTGTATGTTATTGTTAATCCTGTATTGAGGAATACATAGTTTTTAAGAAGGCTTTCTACATAGTCATCCCTAAAGGCGTATCCTGTGAAAATTGTAGGATCCGGAATAAATTCGATAAGAGTACCATTCTCATCATTTGTAGGGTGTATTGCTTCTTCCTTTTCTACAATAGCTCTACAGTATTCAACAGAAGTTGTTTGACCATCACGATAACTTTGGATAAGGAAAAAAGAAGACAATGCATTTACGGCCTTTATACCAACACCATTCAATCCGACAGACTTCTTAAAAGCTTTAGAATCGTATTTAGCACCGGTATTCATTCTCGAAGAAACATCTTTTACTTTTCCCAATGGTACACCACGCCCGTGGTCGCGTACCTTGACAACCCCGTCGGTGATAGAGACATCGATGTTTTTGCCAAATCCCATCATATATTCGTCAATGGAGTTGTCCAGCACCTCTTTGAGAAGTACATATATACCATCATCGGCAGATGAACCGTCGCCTAACTTTCCTATATACATACCCGGACGACGGCGGATATGTTCCTGCCAGTCGAGGGTTTTTATATCATCGTCAGAATAATTTATTTCGGGTAGTACTATCTTTTCTTCTTCCATATAATCTTTTGGTACTCTTTAAGTAAATGCGGTGTAAAAATATAAAAAAAAATTGGGAACAAAAAGTCTTAAATTTCCCCATTTCATCTTATTTTTTATTTAATAAGTATTTAGTCTGTGTATTATTTGTAAAGCTGCATCTTTTATTATTTTAGGTTATCATTCACTCTCTTCAACATGTTTTTTGTTATATGCCATTAGTGAATTGATATAATCACTATTGAAAGAAATGATACGAACATTGGCTTTGCGAAAAGCGTAATATAAAGACCTGTCCCATTCTCCTTTAGGCGTAAGCGGTGTAAGGAATATGGACTTCTTGGTCGAGTCTAATATTTTACCTATCCAGCATTGGTTCTCATCCCTGTTGTCTATCTGAAAAACAATATGTTTGTCTTCAAGCCATTTGAAAAGAGAGTCTATCGATAAGTGAGGTATATCTATGTATGGTACAATGTCGGTTTTATCAGAAGCTTTCAGCACCTTTTCGGTAAACATCTCTTTTTCGGTTCTGTGTATAGATGTTATATATTTTTTATTAATGAGCATATAACCATCCACAATATAATCAGAAAAAATACTGCTGATCAGTACCCAATCTTCTCCTTCAACGAGGAGAATGCCCGATTCTAATCGTTTTCTGTCTTTTATCTTAAATGAATAGAAAACACCTTTGTTTATATGTATATGCATAAGAGCCATTTTATTGCTTGAAGATACGGCATTTTTATCATTTCTGATTATATTTATCTAAATTAGATAAAGGTTGTTACTCCCTTCGTTAGTGAGGTAAAATTGATCTGTAATTACCCAAAGTGACACGGTAGAAACCGTGTAATATGTGTTACTTTTGTTACCTTTTGTCGTATCTTTGTAAGAGCTAATATATATAATATTGAACAAATACAGGAGATTATGAAAAAAGTAGCTATACTGGGTGTTGATATCCAAAATGATTTTACCTTACCAACAGGAGAACTGTTTGTGAAAGGTGCGGATGCCGACGTGAAACGTATGGCTGATTTTATATTAAAGAATCAGGAGCAAATCTCTTATATAGCACTTACATTGGATTCTCATCAGCCGATTCATATTGCTCATCAATGTTATTGGAAAGGAGAGCTAGGCAATCGTCCGGCTCTGTTCTCTTCGATAACCGCTTCTGATGTCAGAAAAGGAGTTTGGATTCCTCAATTTAATAAAGAAAAGGCGCTTCCTTATCTTGAGCAACTGGAGGCCAAAGGAGGTGTTTGCACCATATGGCCTATGCATTGTATATTGGGTACAGAGGGATGGGCAATCAATAAGGTGTTGACAGACAGCCTGACCCAGTGGGCTATTGATAATGCACATTCGTATGAGTTGTTCTATAAAGGATATTCGCAATCAACAGAACATTATAGTATTTTTAGAGCTGCAGTAGAGTGGGAGAATGAGGTGGGAACCCACTTCAATAGAACCCTGTTATCGGTACTGAATGCTTTCGATGAAGTGTTGTTGATGGGTGAAGCGGCAGACTATTGTGTTGCAAGCTCTTTGAATGATATTCTCGATGAAAGCGATGAGTTGGCAAAGAAAGTTACTGTTCTCACAGATTGCATGTCTTGGATAAATCCGGGTAATGAGAATGCCAAGGCTATTTTTGATAAAGCAAAAAAGAAAGGGGTAAAATTTGTATTATCAACGGAATATGTTTTTGACTGATGCTTTAGTTTGGTTTTAGTCTTTTTCTGAAGCTTGTTTGTCAATAAAAATCTTTTTGGCCACTTTGCCTACTACTCTTGTTGTTATCGCATCGTATGAACCGCCTACTACGCCCCCCAATACCGGCACGGCTTTACCTAAGGAGGTGACACTCTTTTCCCCTGTTTTGCTTGCTATGCTGGTACTTACTTTTTCTGCTATTTTGGCTGCGAGCCTTTCTCCCGCTTTTACACTCACATCTTTCAGTAATTCTTTGGCTCCGTTGCCTACCATACATATATAAATTAGCGACTTTACCCTGTCTTCGCGAATATCGTGTCCTCCCATGTATGCTATGGCTGCAATCATTCGTATCTGAACATAAATTACGCTGGCTATATTAGCCGGCACCGTCAGCGGCATTATCATAACTCCTCCCAGCCCTGTCACAAAACCGCTTGTTGCTGCTTTGGCTACTTGCCATTTAATCAGAGAGTCTACCTGGGCTTCGAGTGACCCTTGTTGTGCGAGGTAGCTATTGCCCAAATCGTACGCAGAGTCTACTCCGGTAAATCCGCTTACGGCTTTAGAGTATGCCCAGTCTAGTGTTTTTGCTATTATGCCTTTGTTGACTTGTGTATTTTGTCGCTTTGCCATTCTTGTTGTGATTTACGCTGCAAGATAAAAATAAAAAGAATAAAGCGTCTCATTTTCTGGAAATGAAACGCTTTATAATAAATGAAATCAATTAATTCTTTTTCAATAACTGATCTAAATCGTTGGGTGAAAGATTCATTGCCATAATTACTCCGTTTTCATCGATTAAGTAATTCTTAAATCCTTTCCTCAATTGGTAATGATCGTATAAGCTAGAATAAGCATCGTTTTTTGCTATAAACTGATACTTCGCATCTATGCGATCCATAGTCAGCGTTCTTTCAAATACAGATTCATTCTTGTCGAAAGATACTGACACCATTCTCACAGGATACTTTTTGTTCTCTATTACATTTGCAAAAAGTACATTGTCCTTGTGTGAAGGGGCGTCATAAGCAGCCCAGAAATTTACCAATATTTTTTGACCTTTCAGATCAGACAGGTTCATTTTTGTCCCTGATTTGTTTTCTAAATTCTTGATATCAGGGAACAGGTTTCCCGGATAAATACCTTCCGAAGAAAGCCCAGAAGTTCTTGTTGTATTCGATGATAAGCCGATTAAAGCAATACCTACAAACAAGAAATACTTCGCATACTTCATAAAATAATTATTTGGTTACCACTAAAGCCTTATCCCAATGCCTCACAGAAATAGAATATGGCTCTCCCAATTTTTGGGATACAAAACAAATTATACTACGCTTAGTATATCCTTGTTTTGATTTTCGGCTGCAAAGGTAAAGTCTTTTTGTTAAATACAGAAATATATTAACTGTAATTTGATGTTTTATAATGTTAATATACTTATAATAAGGATGTTGGCTGTTTGTTTGTGTGGTGGTGTAGTTGTTTTAAGCTATCGCTTTGAATTAAAATAGACTATTGTGTATTTTTTTGATAAAAATAGAGCTTGATTGTAAATATATGTGTAAATCTGAAATGAAGGCTCAAAAATTTTTGTATTTTTGCATCTTGGTTACGGCTAATATTTATAAATAAGGTACTAATATGAAAGTTCAAAAATTTGGAAGTGCATCTATAGCTACTGTTGACAAAATAAAAGAAGTGGCTGATATTGTAGTGAAGGATAATGGCAATATTGTTGTGTTATCTTCTATGCGTGGCACGGCCGAAGCTTTGACTGAGATATCCGATTACCTATATAAAAAGAACCAAGAAGGAGCAATAGAAATAATAAATAGGCTCGAAAAGCAATATGTAGAACTGGTTGATTCTCTTTTCGAGAATGAAGAGTCTAAAAAACTGGCGCATGAGCTTTTGACTTCCAAGTTTGATTATATCCGTACATTTACCAAAGACTTGTTCACACTCTTCGAAGAGCGTGTGGTGTTGGCTCAAGGTGAATTGATAAGCTCCGAACTATTCCATCTGTATCTGTTGGATAAGAAGGTAAATGCTGTATTGATCCCTGCGCTAGAGTTTATGCGCACAGATAAAAACTCAACTCCCGATCCTGTATATATTAAAGAGAAACTATCGGCATTGCTTGAAGAGTCTAAAGATGCTGATTTGTATATCACACAAGGCTATATTTGTAAAAATGCTTATGGCGAAATAGACGACTTGCGTAAGGGCGGAAGTGATTTCAGTGCATCATTGATAGGTGTAGCTGCAAATGCCGAAGAGATAGAAATCTGGGCGGATGTAGACACTATGCAGAACAATGATCCTCGTTATGTAAAAACAACAACGCCTATCCGCCAGCTGAATTTTGATGAGGCGGCAGAACTTGCGTACTTTGGTACTAAGATACTTCATCCATCAAGTATTCTCCCTGCTAAACTTGCTGATATTCCTGTTCGTTTAAAGAATACGCAATATCCTGATGCGGCAGGTACGCTTATATCTAATAAAACAGAGGCAAATGTGATAAAGGCGGTCGGTGCAAGAGATAATATTACTGCGATAAAGATAAAGTCGGGGAAGATGTTGCTTGCCCATGGATTTTTACGTAAAATAGCAGAAGTTTTCGAAAATTATCAGACATCACTCGATATGTTGGCAACTTCGGAGGTAGGAGTATCATTGACAATTGATGACGACCGTAACCTTCAGGCCATTGTGGATGATCTGAAAAAATATGGAACTGTATCAGTAGACCCTGATATGGTAATTGTATCGGTAATTGGCGATCTGGAGTCGCAAGACTCGGGTATATCGGTAGATATTATGGGAGCCATGAAAGAAATTCCGGTGAGAATGTTGTCTTACGGAGGTAGCAGATATAATTTTTCGTTCCTTATATATAAAAAAGATAAAGAGAGAACACTTCAAATATTAAATGATAAATTGTTTAATTAATTTTTCTAATTTCAAATGACAAAAGGAAATTTTCCTGTTGATAAACTGAAAGGTATAGAGACACCTTTTTACTATTACGATACAGACTTGTTGAAAAGAACACTGAAAATCGTAAAAGAAGAAACTAAAAAATATGGATTTATTCAACACTATGCCATAAAAGCAAACGCTAATCGCAGGATATTGGAATTGATCGCCTCAGAAGGCTTTGGTGCCGATTGCGTAAGCGGAAATGAAGTGAAGGCAGCAATAACAGCAGGGTTTCCTGCGTCGAAGATTGTTTTTGCCGGTGTTGGGAAAACCGATAAAGAAATAAATTTGGCCTTAGACCTCAATATCTTCTGCTTTAATGTAGAGTCGATGCCTGAGCTCGTTGTTTTAAATGAGTTGGCAGCCAAGAAAGGTAAAACAGCGCAAGTAGCTCTTCGTATCAATCCGAATGTAGATGCGCACACTCACGAATATATCACTACAGGGCTAAATGAAAATAAGTTTGGATTCAGCATGGCTCACCTTGATAATGCAATCGAGGTACTTAAGTCATTGAAGAATCTTAAGCTTATCGGAATTCACTTTCATATAGGTTCACAAATCGAAGATGTGCATACATTCGACCCTTTGTGTGAGCGTATAAACGAACTACAGGACTTGTTTGAAGCTAAAGGAATGAAGCTTGAAAATATAAATGTCGGTGGTGGTTTTGGTATAGACTATGACGATCCGGACGCAAATCCTATTTCTGATTTTCAACGCTACTTTGAGTTATTCCATAAAGGACTAAAGTTGAGAGACGGCCAAGTTGTTCACTTCGAATTGGGAAGAGCTATTGTTGCTCAGTGCGGTTCCTTGGTGACCAAAGTTACTTATGTAAAACACGGCGAAAGCAAAACTTTTGTTATCGTAGATGCAGGTATGACAGACCTTATACGTCCGGCTCTTTATCAGGCGTACCATAAGGTGGAAAATATATCTTCCGACTTACCCATACAGAAGTATGACGTTGTAGGCCCTATTTGCGAATCATCGGATGTGTTTGTAAAAGACTACGAACTGAATGAGTCTAAAAGAGGAGATTTGTTGGTGTTACGTTCTGCCGGAGCATACGGTGAAATAATGGCATCTCAATACAACTGCAGAGATATCCCTAAATCTTATTTCTCTGATAAAATTTAATAATGTACGTTATCATATAATGTTTCAAGGGTCGTACTACGGTATGACTCTTGTATCGTTTAAAGGCCTTTCATAATACACACTATAGGAATGACTGAAATACTATCATCTTTCGAATTTAATCTGACTGAGATTGTTGGGTTCTCTATCTTTGTTCTTTTATTTATAATACAGTTGCTTTATTACTTCCTGTATTATAGAAAGCCATATAGACGGGCTACAAAAGAGACTGAGGATACAGGTAAAGCAACTCAGCTTATGCAGAAAGTGTCGGTCATTATTGTCTCTGAGAATGAGGTCGATAGTTTGTCTGAGAACTTACCTGTTATATTAGAGCAAGAATTTTTTGATTATGAGGTGATTGTGGTCAATAACGGGTCTACCGATGAAAGTGATGTTTTGTTAAGATCATTAGAGCTGCGTTATCCTAATTTATACCATACCTATCTTCCTTATTCGAATGATAAAAAGATGGATAGGCGTAAATTGGCTTTGACGATAGGTGTTAAAGCCGCAACGGGAGATATTCTGCTTTTTACCGAGCCGTATTGTAAGCCTGTATCCAATAACTGGATTTCTTCGATGGTCAATGAATTGTCTTCCGATAAAGATGTTGTGTTGGGGTATTCGTGCTTCAAAGAGAACAAGAAGTTCTTCAATCGCTTAGCTCGATTCGATAACTTACTATTTAGTATGCAGTGTATATGTTCTGTATTCAATAAAAAACCATATATAGGCAATTATCGCAATCTTCTTTTTCGTAAGCATTTATTCTTTGATCATAAAGGATATGCCTCGTTGTTGAACATAGAGAGTGGGGAAGACCTCTTTATAAGCCGGATTATGGATGAGTCAAATACATCTGTTTCTCTAGTGCAAGATAGCTTTATGGAAACAGATATAGAAGGCTTATCTCTGTGGAGACAAATAAAAAGATCGTTCTGCTCTATACGTCCATATCTGAATAAGCGAGTGACGGCATTGTTTTCGCTTGAAGCAATTACGCGTAGTGCTTTTTATTTATTGTTTATTGCCTTAGTGGTATATAGTATATTTTTCAGCCAGTGGGCTTTGCTCGGACTTTCTGTTTTCTTGTTCTTGCTAAGATTAACGACTCAACTGATTATCCTGAACAAATCTTCTCAATACTTTTTCTCGGGGAAATTCTATTTTTCTCTTCCGCTTCTGGATATAATTCAGCCTTTGTACAATATGCGCTTCAGAGGTAGACGATTCAAATAGTATCGTAAAGATGTTAATTTGATATTTTATCTTTCAGTCTGGAGAAAGGCTTGTTTATCTTTTCTTCCCATATAAGCCAGAGGATAAATATAACACCATCATAATATATCCATGTGAATATATCGCGGTGGAATACATTGAACCAGTCTTTGTAGAACTGGTAATAATTTTCTCTCGTGTTACTCCATGTACGGTTATTGTACCATTCGTTTACCGATATAAACCACTCGGGAAATGGATCTTTTATAATGTAGAAGATAAAAATAAGGCGAAGGATATTTACAATCAACAGAATAAGCAATGCCATGGGCAAATACCACAATTTCTTCTTTATCGGCCCAAAGTAAAATGTGAGAATAAATGTGAACATGAATAGTTGTTTCAGGCCCGTACAGCCCCAAACTATATCGATGGGTATAGAGCCTTCAAACTGAAGTACAGTTCCATTGATGAAAAAATTATGATTGCCTAAAACATCATGAATCAACCAGAAAATTGTTTCGGCAGTCCATAAGCAAAAACCTTCGGTGTATCGAGTGAGGTCTTTACCCAATACCAATAGTATTTTTTCATCATCTCCTATATGGACAAAAAGCTTCCATATGAATTCGAATATCAGGAAAAGTGCCAAGAACCAGATGATGTCCTTAAACGGTTCTAGTTTTTGATAATACTTATTGTTTATGAAGTTTTTATCTCGTATTCTCATTATTTTTCAAGTCACTCACAAAGGTATCAAAATAAGGATAATTAACCTTTTTAAGGCAAAAAAAATATGACATTTTATTTAAAAACTCGCTTAACTAAGTTTTTTTAATTTACTTTGCACAAATTTGATTAAGATCTGAAGAGACTTTGTGACTGGATTATAGAATTATGGCATATACTATATTTATGTTTTAACTTTCATAGTATATTTTCTTTCGAACCATAAAAAATCCAAGATAATTTATCCTCTATAAATAATAAAGTGTTCGTTTTTTTGTTATAGAATGGTGAATTATAGTTTGACAAGAACAGATGTAATTTTCATCGGGATCATAATACCCCGATAGAGTAAAGATAAATTGTATATTATATTTTATAATGTTGAAGAGAAAAGTACTTCTTTTATTTGCCGTTTCGGCTATTATGGTATGCTCAATAGAGGCACAAACAAATTCCCCTTACAGTAGGTATGGTTATGGAGTTCTGAGAGATCAGTATGTAGGTGCGTCTAAGGCGATGGGAGGCATCGGATATGGTTTGCGTAATAGCCAAAGTGCAAACCCTCTCAATCCGGCTTCGTATTCGAGAGTAGACTCTCTTACATTTTTATTTGATATGGGAGTGTCATTTAATAAGGGTAAGCTTAGTGACGGCACAAATTCAGATTCTCATTACAGCGGAGGATTGGATTATATCACAATCTTAGTACCACTCAAAAAGGGACTTGGTATGAGTTTTGGAGTAATTCCTTTTTCTTCTGTAGGATATAAATTCGGATCAACAGAGACTGCAAGCGGAGGTACTACTGTAACTTATACAAAATCGTTCACCGGATCGGGCGGCCTAAGCCAGGTCTATGGAGGACTAGGTTACTCTACACCATTGAAAGGATTCTCAGTAGGAGCAAATGCGTCTTTTCTTTTTGGTACGATGAACCACACAAGAAGTCTTCCTTCTGTAGGCTCTAGTGGTACAAATAGTTATACTTCTACCGATTATACCGAACTGTCTATAAAGTCAGCTAAATTTGATATTGGTGTTCAATATGAATTCCCTGTTTCGAAGAAAGATGTCTTTACTGTCGGTGCTGTATATTCTCCTAAGATAAACTCAAAAGCAGATTATACAAATTATCATTATGAACTGAATGTAGCAGGAGGTATTGCCAGTGGTGACACCATTACTCAGAATGGAATCAGTGCAGGTCTTCCTGAAACGTATGGAGCCGGATTTACTTGGAAACGTAACGAAAGGCTTGTTGTAGGAGCTGATATTACCTATCAGAAATGGGATGGAGTGAAATACTCTTCACTCATGGGAGATGAACTGTCCGACAGTGAACGTTTCAATAATAGATGGAGGTACAATGTAGGTGCCGAATATATGATTGATCCGTATGACAGAAGTTTCTTCAAAAAAATAAAATTCAGAGGAGGGCTTAACTATAGTAATTCTTATTTGAATGTAACCGAAGCCTCTACGAAAAAGGTAGAAGGATATAAAGAATATGGTGCAACCCTTGGATTTGGTTTCCCGATAAGGGATAATCTGGGAGGAAGGGTTTCATATATTAATTTAAACTTCGAATATAAGAAGATTAAGCCACAGATTAAAACCATGATTGCCGAAGAATATTTTGGAGTTTCTCTAAATGTGAATATTAATGAGTTCTGGTTCTTCCGTAAGAAAATTGACTAACAAAATATAACTCTATATTCAGCCTCAATAATACATTGGGGCTACTTCTTTTTAAAATGCAACAGTTAAAGACACGACAGAATCTATCGGTTGTAACAGTATTTTTATCTGTTATGGCTTTCTTTTTTATATCCTGTAAAGAAGAAGTAAAGAGTACTGTCGACCTCCATTATGATGCTGATAAGGTTCCCTCTTTGAATACGGATAGTGTAACCATGTTAATATCCGATTCGGGGCTCATACGATATAAAGTGATTGCTAAAACATGGGAAATATTCGACAGGGCGAAAGATCCCCACTGGTTTTTCCCTGACGGCCTTTATGTTGAGCAATTCGATACTATCTTTAGCATAGTTGCTACAGTAAAGGCTGATACAGCTTGGAACTTTACAAGTAAAAAGCTATGGCAACTGAAAGGACATGTTGTGATACGTAATAAGTTAGGAGAGACTTTTAAGAGCGAAGAATTATTTTGGGATCAGCGTCAGCAGAAAGTGTATTCAAAGAAATATGTAGAAGTTTTCAGACCTGATAAAATGACTTTACACGGTATGGGTGGGTTTGAGGCAAATCAACAAATGACAGAATATCGATTCTGGAATGTGAAAGACTCCCCAATAACATACAATGAAGATCAAGAAGCGAATGCAGATGATCAAAACAATGAGGAAAAGAAAGAATAGTTATTCAATTATGAATGAAATTCAATCTCAATTTATTATCTTCGTGCGCAAAAAGTTATAAATTGTAAATAAAATAACTAATAATATAAAATAATAATTTATTTAAATGGCTGCTTTACAGAAAATTAGAAGCAAATCGAGTCTCTTGATCGGAGTTATCGCTCTCGGACTATTGGCATTCGTCCTCCCTTGGAGCGAAATATCTTCTTTTATAAACAAAAGTAAGGATAAAGCATTCACTGTAGACGGTGAAGTTGTTACAACTAAGCAGTATGCAGATAGGATTGCGCAGTGGGAACATTTTCAGAAAATAATGTCTGGACAGAACTCATTGGACGAAAATGCTACTTTGCAAATTCGCGAAATGGTTTACCAACAAATGGTGAAAGAGATTATTCTCGACAAGCAGGCTGCTCAACTTGGCTTAAATGTGACCAAAGAAGAATTGAATGATATGGTTACAGGGCCTAACGTAGCTCCGATACTTCATCAGATACCATTCTTCGTTAATCCTCAAACAGGTCAATTCGAAAGAGCGGCTTTAAATCAGTTCATACAAACTATCTCTCAGGATGATACTAATTTGCCTGAGAATCAAAGAGCTGAAATACAGGCAAGGAGAGAAATCTGGACATTTATCCAGAATATGATGAAATATCAACGTCTCGAAGAAAAATATTCAGCTATAGTTGCAGGTATTGTGATTCCTACAGCCACAGAAGCTAAATCGGCTTTTGATGACTCTAAGACACAAGCCAGCATCTCGTATGTTGTACAAAAATATACTTCTATCGCAGACTCTTTAGTTGCTAAGGATGTAACAGATAAGGATATTAAAGCGTTATACGATCAACGTAAAAACAACTTTAAGCTTGAATCTGAATTACGTAAGATCTCTTACTTTGTAAAAGATGTTGTTCCGAGTGATGAAGATTATGCTGCTGTAGAAAAAGAAATCAATGCTATTCATGATAAATTTGTAGCAACAGATAATCCTGGACTACTTGTTAATGAATATTCAAACAATCAGTATGTAGATGCATTTATCTCGGTAAATACATTACCTGCAGATATGAAAGAATTTGCTCAAACAGCTACAATTGGTCAAGTAAACGGACCTGAACGCAACGAGCAATCATATATAATGTATAAGCTGGTTGACAGAACTTCTGCTGCTGACTCTGTAAAACTACAGATGATTCCATTACCTCAGGGCTTGGATCAGGCTACTGCAACTCATATCTCTGACAGTTTATTGAATGTAATTAAAGGAGGTAAAGATTTTTCTGCTCTAGCAAATGAGTTGATGCCGGGATCAAATGGCGGTAATATTGGCTGGGCTACAGAAATGGCTTTGGCTAGTGCCGGTGGAGATTTGATCAAAAAATGCTTCGGAGCAGCTAAAGGCGATGTCTTCAATGTGTCAATAAATGGTCAGACACAAATCGTACGTGTTGAAGATAAAACCAATCCTGTTGCAAAAGTTAAGATTGCACTTATACAAATGCCGGTGATTGTTAGTGATAAGACTCAAAACTTGGTAGATAACGAGTTGAACCAATTTGTTGCTGAAAACGGAAATGTTCAGAATTTCGATAATGCTGCATTAACTAAAGGATATAATATTATATCAAATGCAGTTGTTTCTCCGTCTGATATGTTATTGGGGCAGGTTGCAGGTTCTCGTCAAGTTATATCTTGGGCTTTCAATAATAAAGTTGGGTCTGTGAAGAAATTTGATAATCTTACCAACAAGAGAATCATTGCTGTAGTTAAGAATGAAATAAGCGGTGATTATATGCCGGTATCAGAAGTTTCAGCAATGTTGAAAGCTGAATTGATTAATGATAAAAAGGCAGAAAAAATAATTGCTGATCTGAAAGCTAAAAACTTGACTTCACTAGATGGATATGCTCAGGCTATAGCAGGAAGAGTTGATACTGTAAACTTTGTTACTTTCCAAACGAATAATATATCGGGTGTTGGTTACGAGCCGTTGTTGAACGTATATGCAAAACATGGGCAAGTAAACAAGCTGGAAGCTCCTAAGAAAGGTAAATCGGGAGTGTACGTGATAGATGTAACAAGTAAGACTGAAAATACAGCGACATTCGACCCGGCACAGTCAAAACAAATGATACGTCAAAGCAACATGTATCAATTGATGTCTCAGGCAATGTTGGTTTTGAAAGAAAAAATGAATGTAAAAGACAACAGGGTTGCATTCTGGTAATTATTAAAACTTAAATTATAAAAAATCCCTTATAGTTATAACTATAGGGGATTTTGTGTTTTTATCTAATTATTATATGACAAAGAAAGAACGATACGAACGTGTGATAGACTGGTTTGATAAAAATATGCCGGTTGTGGATACCGAACTCCACTATGATAGTCCATTCCATCTTTTGATTGCGGTTATTCTATCTGCTCAATGCACCGACAAGAGGGTTAATATGGTTACTCCTGCGCTTTTTGAAGCATTTCCAACACCCGAGGTTTTGGCAGTATCTTCTCCGGATGATGTTTATGAATATATCAAAAGCATTTCATACCCCAATAACAAGGCGAAGAATCTTGTTGGGATGGCAAAGAAGGTTATGGCTGATTTTAACGGCCAAATCCCCGATACTTTGGAGGAGTTGGAGTCAATACCCGGGGTTGGGCGCAAAACTGCCAATGTAATGCTTATAGTCGCTTTTAATAAGCCGGCTATGCCTGTTGATACCCATGTGTTCAGAGTTTCGAATAGGATAGGTTTGACTGATAATTCAAAAAATCCGGCTCAAACAGAACGGGAATTGATAAAATATATCCCTTCTCGATATTTATCGAAAGCACATCATTGGCTGATATTACATGGCAGATATGTATGCTTGGCTCGTAAGCCAAAATGTGAAGAATGTGGATTGACGCCATTTTGCAAATACTTCACAAAAAAACAAATTTTCATTAAGTAGTTTTGTTTAAGGGTTTTGTATATTTCGGTTAAAATATTTTGAAAAAAAGGCATTAAAATATTTGGAGATGTATAAATAAAATGCATA